>JAJYSY010000064.1 GCA_021793375.1 Bacteroidota bacterium
GATCTAGTTGGCTGAATTTACTCTTTTGAACAGAATAATAAAGTCAAATTAGAAATAAACTAACATAATTTACTTTTTATCTAAGACGTTAAAATCGGTGAGAAGTCAATCTATTTTTATAAAAAATTTTAACTTAGTTGAAAATCAAGGATATGAGATTCGTAAACATCAAAAATGAGTTAAAAAAAATCCGAGATAAAAATTCCTCCGGAGAAGAATTACTGTATGAAATTAAAAATATACTACAAGAAGTAGAAAATAAAGATCAGAGAATTCTTCGTGAAATTCAACAAGGAAAAACCAATATTGAAGCCAATAGCTTTGAATTAGATTTACTGGAAACAGAAAAAATATACCATCTTGATCAGATAAAGAAAATCAGCATTATTTATAGATTAAGATTTTTAGACAGCAGGTATTTTAAAGATGAAATTCCTTATGAAGCATTGATGAAAGTAAAACAACTTCAGAAAAATCATCAAACTACTTTAAAAGGATTTAAAATCTTGGCACCGGAAGAGGCTTTTAATTTAAAAAATGCAGATGATCCTTTGCTTTTTGTTCCGATAGGAAATAAATATTATTATTTAATTCATCAATGGGGAAATGATTTGAGTTTTTGGCGAAAAATAAAAATGTGGCCTTATCAATCGCTACAAAACATGGCAGTTTTTATGTTTTTACTCAGTATAATATTTGTGGCTTTGATTCCGGAAAGATTTACAAATGGGGAATTAACACCTCCTAAGTTTTTATTTTTTGCTTTTATAATGTTTCAGTGGTTTTTAGGATTTAAAATTTTCTTTATGATTAAAAAAGGAAAAAACTTTAGTTCTACCGCTTGGAAAAGTCCTTATATAAATGCTTAAATAAAAATTCTTACTTGTTTAAAAATACTTTAGCATAAGACTTATAAAATGAATTTTTTCATTAATTATTATAGAATTCTTATTTGAAAATAAGAAAAATGAGTTATTTTAGAAGATAAATTATAAGCTATGACTAAAGAAGATAAATTTATTACAATTTACACCGGCTATGAAGTAAATGTTCAACATCTTCAAAATATTTTTAAAGAAGAAAATATTCATTGTTTGGTAAAAGATGATGATGAATCTGCGCTTCGCGGAGGTTTTGGTAGTGCAACTCCGGGGCAAGTGCGTTTATTGGTTTTAGAAAGTCAGAAAGAAAAAGCTCTACAAATAATAAAAAATACTTTTCCGAATCAAGAAGAAAAGTAAATTATTAAGACTTTAAAATTATAACTATTCAGTTGGTTATTTTTGATAATCTTTATCAAAAATAAATAATCTATTATATATATGACAATAACTCAGCTTCGCTATGTGTTGGCTGTTGCAGAATCTCAAAATTTTACCAGAGCAGCAGAAAAAGTATTTGTGACACAGCCCACTTTAAGTATGCAAATCCAAAAACTGGAAGAAGAATTAGACGTTAAAATTTTTGACAGAGAGCAAAAACCAATTGCGTTGACAGAAGTGGGAAAAAGAATTGTTGAGCAAGCAAGAAATATCGTTAATGAAAGCGAGCGAATTCAAGATATTGTAGATCAGCAAAAAGGATTTGTGGGAGGGGAATTTACCATTGGAGTGATTCCTACGGTAATGTCCACTTTATTGCCGATGTTTTTAAATACATTTATTAAAAAATATCCAAAACTTCAAGTAAAAATTCAAGAACTCAGCACAGAAAACTTGATTGAAAGATTGGAAGAAGGACATATTGATGTTGGAATTGCCGCCACTCCTTTAGGAAATGAAAAACTCAATGAAAGAGTACTATATTATGAACCTTTTGAAGCTTATATTCCGGAAAATCATCGTTTGCATAAATTTGAGAAAATATCTCCTGAAGATTTAGATGTAGATGATATTCTTTTGTTAATGGATGGACATTGTTTTAAAGAAAATATAATCAATCTTTGTAAAGCTCATAAAAATGAAGAAAATCAAAACTTTGAATTACAAAGCGGAAGTTTTGAAACTTTAATCAGGTTGTGTGATGAAGGAATTGGAATGACTTTATTGCCTTATTTGCACACCAGAGATTTAAATGAGCAAAAGAAAAAACGTTTAAGAAGTTTTAAAGATCCTAAACCGGCGCGAGAAATTAGTTTGATTTATCCTAAAACAAATTTAAAAATTCATATTATCGATGCTTTGAGAGAAGTAATTTCCGCTATTGTGAAAGGCGCAATAACTTTTGAAGATGTAGAAATAATAAGTCCTGTTCATAAAAGTTGAAAATCTAAAAATTGTATATTCGTCCGAAAATTAAAGTTTAAAAAATCAATTCATAACTATGGAAATCCCTGAATTTTTAATCGGTGATAACACTGATTATCCTGATGATATATTTATTATCCACACCCAATTTCCAAGATTTATCATCAACTTAAAAAATGATGAAATCGAGTGGTTAGAAGAGTTTGAAAAAGTTGATGAAGAAGAATTAATTGAGCAAACCGCTAATTATATCCAAAAAGCCACAGCTTTTTATGACAGAGAAGTTGAACGCTATGAAAATGAAAACTGATGGAAAAACTAAAACAACTCGACGAAAAACTTTTCTTATACTTAAATAATTCTGGATCAGAATTTTGGGACAGCTTTTGGCTTATTATTACTGATCAATGGATGTCTATCCCAATTTATGCTTTACTTTCTTTATTGATTTTAAGAAAAACAGGATTTAAATCAGCATTGGTCAGTGGTGTAATGATTTTAGTGTTGGTAGGAACAACCTTGGTGATTTCAAGATTAGTAAAATATGGCGTTGCCAGACCAAGACCTTGTACTTTAGAACATCTTAATATGAGATTGCCTTTAGGCGAAGATTGTGGAGATTTTGGATTCTTTTCTTCTCATTCTTCAGTAGGATTAGCTTTAATGGTTTTTATAGGTTTTCTCTTAAAACCCTTTTATAAATACATTTTTTGGCCATTATTAATTTGGGTAGGATTATTCGGATTAAGCAGAATTTATGTAGCCAAGCATTATCCAGGAGATATTATTGTAGGATTTTTAGTAGGTTTTATTTTAGCTGTAATTTTTCATAAAATTCGACAATGGATTTATAGGAAATATCATCTATAAAAAGCAAAACCGGAAATGAAAATCTTCAAATCCGGTTTTTTTATTTTGAGGAAGAAAACAATTAATTAATTACTTCTTCTATTTTTAAATCTTTATCTAAAACATAAGTGATCGGATCTCCGGTTGCAATTTCTCTTTTTAAAATTTCTTCAGGAGAAAGATTTTCTAAGTACATCACTAAAGCGCGTAAACTATTTCCGTGAGCAGTAATAATTACATTTTTACCACTTTGTAATTCCGGTTTAATATATTCTTCAAAATAAGGAATTACCCTTTCACAAGTATCTTTTAAACTTTCTCCGCCCGGAGGAGGAACATCATAAGAACGACGCCAAATATGCACTTGTTCTTCTCCAACTTCTTTTGCTAATTCAGCTTTGTTTTTTCCGGAAAGATCTCCATAATCTCTTTCGTTTAAAGCCTTGTTTTTTGTAATCGGAATATCGGTAAGTTCAGCTTCTTCAAGAATAATTTCTAAAGTGTGAATTGCTCTTTTTAAAATAGAAGTAAAAGCTACATCAATTTTTTCATTTTTTAAAAGCTGACCGGCTTTTTTAGCTTCTTCTTTACCTTTTTCTGTAATATCAGGATTTCTCCATCCTGTAAAACGATTTTCTAAATTCCATTGTGATTGCCCGTGACGAACCAAGAATAATTTCATATAAAATTACCTTTTTAATAATTAAACAGATTGTTTTTTTAATTCTTTCAAATTTAATGAAAAACTGCATGAAAAACTATTAAACGCTTTTAAATTATTGAAAATCTAAAAATTTTAAAACGGATTTAGTGAATTAAAATTCCTTATTTTCGTATTCTCTTCAAGATAATTTTTAATATGAAAATCTTACACACCGCTGATTGGCATATTGGCAAAAAACTACACAATTATGAACTCACAAAAGATTTTGAATTATTTATAAACTGGTTGTGCACTTGTTTAGAAGAAAATAAAATTGATGTTTTACTGATTTCCGGAGATATTTTTGATTTGGCAAATCCTTCTTCTGCAGCGAGAAAACAATATTATAAAACACTTGTTCAGCTTAAAAAACATGTAAAACATATTATTTTAACCGGAGGAAATCATGATTCTCCCGCAGTTTTAAATGCGCCAAAAGAATTGATGAAAGCTTTGAATTTGGAAGTGATAGGTGGATTACCAAAAAATATAGAAAATTGTTTGATTCCGATAAAAAATGAAAAAGGGAAAATAGAGGTTGTTATTGCAGCAATTCCCTTTTTGAGAAACCCTGATTTAAGAAAAGAAGGAATAACCATCAAAACTCAAGAAGATAGATTATCAGCTATGCGTGCAGGAATAGCAGAGGTTTTTAAAAGAGCAGAAAATGCTTGTAAAGAATTACATCCTGAAATTCCCGCCATCGCAATGGGACACTTATTCGCCGCCGGGGCTTCTACTTCTGAAAGCGAAAGAGATATTCAAATAGGAAATCAAGCAGCAGTGAAATCAACTGTGTTTGGAGAATACTTTAAATACATCGCTTTAGGGCATATTCATAAACCACAACAAGTTTTAGGATTTCAACCTGTTTTTTATAGCGGATCTCCAATTTCTTTGTCTTTTAGCGAAAGAAAAGATCAAAAAAGAGTTTTAATTATAGACACAGAAAAAGGATTTAATCCAAAATCTGTAGTAATTCCTTCGTTTAGAAAATTGATAAAAATATCAGGAAATCTTGAAGAAATTTCTCAAAAACTTCATGAATTACCAAAAAATGAAGAATTAGAAAATTTAATAGAAATAGAATTAAAAGAAGAAGAATATCAGATTAAACATATTCAAGATTTAGAAGATTTAATTCATTCTTTTGAAAAAGAAGGTTATCAAATAGTAAAACATAGAGCGAGTTTTGAAAAAAACTTAAAATTATCAGGAGAGATTTTTGAAAAACACATCAATTTAGAAGAATTAAAACCTGAAAATGTTTTTGAAGAACGCTTAGAATTAGAAGATTTTTCTGAACAAGAAAAAGAAGAAATCAATTCAGCTTTTCAAGAGCTTTTAGAAGAAATTTATCAACAAGAAAATCTATAAAAATCAATGAAAATTCTTTCTTTAAACTTTAAAAACATCAATTCTCTTCAAGGAGAACATACTGTAGATTTTACGAGTAAACATTTTACGCAAAATCCATTATTTGCCATCACCGGACCAACGGGTAGCGGAAAAACAACTATTCTTGATGTGATAACTTTAGCTTTGTTTGGAAAAGTTCCACGACTGGGAAAAATCTATAAAAGCGATGTAGAAGAAAAAGGTGCAATTCTGACAAAAAATCAAAAAGATTGTTTTGCTCGCGTGACTTATGAATGCGAAGAAGGAATATATGATTCTGTTTGGTATATCGGATTGAATAGAAATGGAAATTTGAATGATTATGAAATGGAACTCAGCAGAGTTGATTTACCGGAAAGTTTAGATTTATCAAAAACACAAGTTCCCGGTAAAAATGAAAACCTAATCGGATTGAGTTATGAGCAATTTGTAAAATCTGTGTTGTTAGCTCAAGGGGAATTTGCAGAATTTTTAAAAGCAAAAAGAAAAGAAAGAAGTGAATTGTTAGAAAAAATTACAGGAACAGGAATTTATAGAAAATTAGGACAATTAGCTTTTGAAAAATTCAGTATTAAAAATAAAATTATAGAAAATGAAAATCATATTTTAGAAAGTGAAAAAGAAAAATTATTAGCTAAAGAAGAAAAAAATAAAATTCATTTTCAATTAGAAGAAATTTTAGAAATAAAAAATAAAGTTGAACAGAAATTTGAAACTTTTAAAAAACAAATAGATTTAAAAACTGATTTAGAAAAAGTATTTCAGTTGTTGAAAAAAAAGTCTAAAACACTGAAATCTATAGAAAAACAGCAAGAAGTATTTATAAAAGAAAATGGAAATTTGCTGAAAAATCATGAAAATGTTCAAAGATTTTCAGAAGAATTATATAAATGGAAAACAAAACAAAAAGAATTAGAAAGCTTAAAAGCAGAAAAGAAAAAATTTCTTGATCAACAAAAAGATATAGAAGAAAATAAAAATCAATTATTTAAAGAAATAAAAACTTTTATAGGAAAAGAAATTCTTGAAGAAAAACTGATTTTAGAATTATCAAAATTCAAAGAAAAAGTTGATTTATTAGAAAAAGAAAAGAAAAAGTTAGAAGATGATTTTAAAGAAAAAAGAATAAACTTTAACGCAGAGCTCAAAGATTTTGAGTTAAAATATTCTGTCAAAAATTTAATTCAAAATCCGAGATCTTGGAAAGAAATCTTGGAAAATCATCAAGTAAAAGAAGGGAAATTAAAACAGATTTTTAAAAATAATTTTCCTGAAAATGTAGAAAAAGAGTTAGAAATTAATCAGCAAGAAATAGAAATATTGACAAAAGCTGAAAATGATCAACAATATATTTTAAGAATTGCAGAAGAAGTTAAGCAAAAAGAGGAAGATTTAAAAGGTATAAAAAATCAAATAAAACCGTTGCCTGAAAAAATTAAGGAATTAAAAACACAAGGAAAATTAGCAAAAACAGAGCTGAAAAATTTAAGAGCAGAACAAAAAATAAATCTTTTACAAGGAGAATTAGAAAACTATAGAAAAGAATTAAAATCCGGGGAAGCTTGTTTTTTATGCGGTTCAACATCTCACCCTTATGCAGAGAATTTGCCGGGACAAAAAGATGAATTAGAAATTAAAATTGAACATAAAGAAAAAAAAGTAAATGAATTAGCAAGTCAGTTTTCAAGAAACCAAACACTTTTTGAGGAATTAAAAAAACAAGAAAATAAAATAGAAGAGGAGCTTGAAAAAGAAAACAAAGAGTTAGAAAAACTAAAAACAACTTTTGAAGAAAAATATGTTGGAAAATTTGAAATAACAGAAAAAAACTGGCAAAAAAAACAAGAAAATTTAAAAACTAAAAACAGAAATCTTAAAGAATATGAAGTATTTGAAAAATTGAATTTAAGCTTGTTGAAAGCAAAACCTTTATATGATGAAATGCAAAATATCATTAAAAAAGGATTGACTAAAAAAGAAGAAATTCAAGCTTTATATAAAGGAAAAAATATTGCAAAAGAAGTTAGAGATTTAGAAAATAAATGGCAAAATATTACTTCAGAATATAAAAATATTCAACAAAGAATTGTTGAAATTGTTGATAAAGAAAAAGAAGAAAATCAGCTTTTTGATAAAATAGAAAAAGATTTGCTCCCAAAATTAAATAAAATCGGTTTTTCAGAAATTTTATCAGCGCAAAAAGCTTTGCTTCCTATTGATAAATATGAAAATTTAAAACAAAAAGTTTTGGATTTTCAAGAAAAAATAAAAGTATTTAAAACAGAAATTAAAACTTATAAAGAGCGAAAAATAGAATTATCAAATGAAATTACCACTTCTAAAACAAAAGAGGAATTAATTCTAAAAAAAGAAGACTTAGCAAAGAAAAAAAATAATATTCAACTGCAAGAAGAAGAATTTAAACGCTTATTGAAAAATGATGAAGAATTGATTGCAGTTATTGCAAAAAGAGAAGGGAAAATTGCAAAAAACAAACAACAAATTTCACGTTGGAAATTGCTGAATAGATTAATTGGAGATAAAACCGGAAATAAATTTAATCAGTTTGCACAGGATTTAACTTTACGTCAATTATTGGTTTTGGCAAATAAAAGATTAGGAGAAATTAATAAGCGTTACAGATTAGTTTTTAACTTTAATTCAGATAAAAATCAAGATAATCTGGTTATTGCAGATATGGATATGGGCGGACAAGAAAGAGCGGTGCAAACTCTTTCCGGAGGAGAATCTTTTTTGGTGAGCTTAGCTTTAGCTTTGGGATTATCTGATTTGGCATCAAAGAAAATAAATATCAACAGTTTGTTTATTGATGAAGGATTTGGAACTTTAGATGCCTCTACATTAGATCAGACTTTAGATGTTTTAGAAAGTTTACAAGCTTCTACTTCAAAAATTATTGGAATTATAAGTCATGTGGATTCTTTAAAAGAAAGAATAGGAACACAGATAGAATTACAAAAAAATGGACAAGGATATAGCTCTTTAGAAATAATATCCGTTTGAAAAAAGCATTTTTTTTGCATTAAGTTTAAAAATATAGTAACTTTAAAGTAAAATAGACAAAAAATGCAAAATCAAATACAACAACAATCCGTGAAGCAATGGTGGTTGTCTTTAACCGCCGGAATTGTATATATAGCAATCGGAACTTGGGTTTTGATGAATCCGGTGAAATCTTTTCTTGCTTTAATGAATATATTTATTATTGGGTTTACAATTATTGGAGTTATAAATGTTTTTTATGCAATTAATAACAGAAAAATACTTGAACATTGGGGTTGGGCTTTGATGGCGGGATTGATAGATTTAGCAATTGCTTTAGTATTGTTGACCACTCCGGAAATCAGCATGTTTGTTTTACCACTTTATGTGGGATTTGTTTTGATGTTCAGATCTATTATCGGAATTGGTTTTTCTACTTATTTGGCGCATTATAAAGTTAGAAATTGGGGAGTTGTTTTAACGCTTTCCGTTTTGGGTGTTATCTTTTCTTTAATGATGATTTGGAATCCGGTGTTTGGAGCTTTTACCTTAACTTTATATACTGCTGCAGCATTGTTGAGCGTAGGATTTTCTCAAATAGGAATGGCTTATGAATTAAGACGTTATCAAAAATTATTTGAAAGAGAAGAAGAGGAGTTGCTCTAAAGGTGAAGTATAAAAATAACTGTTTCAAAAAAATGGACAGAGGGTTGGAATTGCTGAATTATTTTCGTGTAATAATAGTTAATTAACCTTTTGAGTAAAGATATCAAATAGAGAGCTTGTTAAAGATAGACTTTATAAGTCGAATTGCTGAAGTTTTTGGAGCTTACTTTATCACTATTTACAGAGAGAGTTTAGGCGATACATTGTAAAAGTAATCTGAGGATAAAGAAATATAAGTTAATTTTGCTGTTGGTATTGACTGACCGGATGACTCTTTTAAGGGGATTGGAAAAACAAAAAAAGTTTTAATAAATAGATACTGCATATTTAAAAGATTAAAATAATTGTTTTATTTGACAGTATGCAAGGTAAGTTTTTCGTCAAGTTCATTAAAATAGAAGTAATCTGGCTGGGGCTTTCCTCGACTGCGCTCGGGATAAACTTCTCGCCCAAAATATTATTATAAGAAAGAAGTGATCTGGCTGGGGCTCGAACCCAGGACCCTCTCCTTAAAAGGGAGATGCTCTACCGACTGAGCTACCAGATCGTTTTTGGTTTTGTATAGTGCCCGGAGCGGGGGTCGAACCCGCACGCCCAAAGGGGCACATGGCCCTCAACCATGCCTGTCTGCCAATTCCAGCACCCGGGCCAAATAATCGATAAAAATAAAGAGACCGATTTTTTTTGTGATCTGGCTGGGGCTCGAACCCAGGACCCTCTCCTTAAAAGGGAGATGCTCTACCGACTGAGCTACCAGATCTTTTGCAATTGCGGTTGCAAATATAATAGCATTTTTTAATCTATCAAGGAAAATTCCTATAAATTTGAAAAAAGTTTAAAAATATTAAATATAATCAACAATATGAGAATTGTTTTGTGTGGCTATATGGGAAGTGGTAAAAGTTTGGTTTCTAAAAAATTAGCAGAAAAATTAAAATATGATTTTCTTGATTTGGATCAGGAAATAGAAAAAAATCAAAAACTAAAAATCTCTGATATTTTTTCTACTAAAGGAGAAATCTATTTTAGAAAAACAGAAATGCAAGTCTTAAAGTCTTCTTTAAATACAAAAGAAAACACAGTTTTGGCATTAGGAGGGGGAACACCGTGTTATGGAAATAATTTAGCTCTCATCAAAGAAAATCCCAATACCATTTTAATTTACTTAAAAGTCAACTTAGAAACTTTGACAAAACGATTATTTGCTGAAAAGGAGAAAAGACCACTTTTAAATAATATTGATAATGAGGAACAACTGAATGATTTTATTAGAAAACA
>JAJYSY010000014.1 GCA_021793375.1 Bacteroidota bacterium
AATACCGGAATGGATTTAAAGCTATTCCTGAATTAATCATAAATCCACTCAAAGATTTATATATTTATTTAGAAAAGTTTTTGCTTAAAAACCCGGATATATCCACTATTCATCCGGAAACTTCTTTTTATTTTTCCGATGCAGAAATCAATAAAATGATCAAAGAATTTACTTTAAAATAGCTTTTGATTTCCATAGAAAACTCTTCTGCTTTTTTTGTAGTTTTACACTTACAAATATTTTTATATGAAATTAGTTTTTGCCACACACAACCCCAACAAAATCAAAGAAATAAAACCTTTACTTCCTGATTTTATAGAACTTTTATCTCTTGCTGACATCCAATGTTTTGAAGATATTCCTGAAACTGCTGAAACCATTACTGAAAATGCTTTTTTAAAAGCAAAATATGTAAAAGAAAATTATGGTTATAACTGTTTTGCAGATGACACCGGGTTAGAAGTTGATTTTTTAAATGGCGCCCCGGGAGTACATTCTGCTCGTTATGCAGGAGAAAGCAAAAACGATCAAGAAAACATGAATAAACTTTTAATGAATTTAAAAAACAGTACGAACAGAAGAGCAAAATTTAAAACGGTAATCGCTTTGGTTTTATCAGATCGAGAAGAAAAATTCACCGGAATTTGTGAAGGAAAAATTTTGACTTCTGCTCGTGGAACTGCCGGTTTTGGATATGATCCGATTTTTCAACCACAAGGAAATCAACAAAGTTTTGCAGAAATGAACGCCGAAGAAAAAAATAAAATTTCTCATCGTGCAAAAGCCACCCAACAATTAATTGCGTATTTACAGTCAAATAAGTTAGTATAATTCAAAATAAAACTTAATTTTTGTGGTTTAATAATAGCTTAGTCTTAAGCTTATTGAAAATTATTATAATTTCATCTTACAGTTTTTTATTTTATGAGGGTAAATCTTTTGCTGATTTTGTTCTTTATATATAGAGTTTCTTTCGGACAAGAAGCTTTTCCTAAAAATTATTTCATCAATCCGGTAGAAATCCCTTTATCCTTATCAGGAAATTTCGGAGAATTACGCGACAATCACTTCCATAGTGGACTGGATATCAGAACACAACAACGTTCAGGATTAAATATTCTTGCTGCAGCAGATGGATATGTCAGCAGAGTAAAAATAGGTTTATATGGATATGGAAATGTAATTTATGTTCAACACCCTAACGGATTAACTACTGTTTATGGACATTTACAAGAGTTTTCTCCTAAAATAAGAGAGTATGTCAGAAAACGACAATATGCCAATCAGAAAAACACGATAGAACTTTTTCCTAAAAATGGAGAATTGCCGGTAAAACAAGGAGAAATCATCGCTTTAAGCGGAGAAAGCGGTGGAGCTGCAGGACCGCATTTACATTATGAAATAAGAGATGAACAACAACGCCCTTTAAATCCATTTTTATTTGGAATTGAAGTAAAAGACACCCGTCCGCCAAAAATTGAAAAACTAAAAGTTTATCCACAAGAAGAAAATTCTTATGTAAACTCTTCTGCTAATCGGCAAGAAATTCATCTGACAAAAATTAATGAAAACACTTATCAAGCTAAATCTATTGAAGCTTTTGGAAAAATCGGTTTTGGAATTTCGGCTGTAGATTTTATGGATGGCGCATCTTTTACACACGGAATTTATCAAATCCAAACTTTTTTGAACGGAGATCTTCAAATGGATATCAAATTTGATCAGTTTTCTTTTGCCAACACCAGATATATCAACAGATATATAGATTATGAATTTTATAAAGATAAAAAACAACGTGTTCAAAAACTTTTTCTTGAGCCTAATAATTTTATCGATATGCCCATCGAAGCCACAAAAAATGGTTTTGTCAATATTGAAGATAATTTAGATTATAAATTTAAAATTTTATTAAAAGATTTTGCCGGAAATGAAACGCAAATTTCTATTCCGATAAAAGGTATAAAAGTTGAAGAAGATCGAATAGAAAAAAAGGAAGAAAAAACAACTCCTTATTTTGCACAATGGAACAAACCCAATGTTTTTAATTTAGAACATCATGATATTTTTATTCCAAAAGGAGCATTATATGAAGATTTATATCTGAATATTGAGGAAGGTGTAGAAAAAATAAAAGTTCATGAGTTTACCACTCCTTTACACAAAAATATTACCATAGGTTTTGACGCAAGTAAATACAACCAAGAAGATTTAGAAAAACTTTATGTAGCTCGTGTTTTTCCTTGGGAAAAAAAATATTATTCCAACACCTATAAAGAAGGAAGCAGAATTACCACTAAAACCAGAACTTTTGGAACTTTTCAATTAGAGATGGATTTAACTCCTCCCACAATTGAACCGGTGAATTTCAGACATAAAAAATGGGTTTCTGATTTAGATTTTCTAAAATTAAGAATAAAAGATGAAGAATCAGGAATTGATACTTATTACGGAACCATCAACGGAAAATTTATTGCTTTGGAATACGATTATAAAACGGATATCATCCAATATGATTTTCGCGATAAAGTTTCTGATAAAACAGAAAATAATTTAAAAATAATTGTAGTAGATAATGTAGGAAACAGCACTACTTTTGAAGCTACTTTTTTTAGAAAAGAATAAAAAACTTTAGCATTGAAATTTCAATCTCTTTTTATCACCTTATTACTATTCTTATCCGGATTTTCAGTTTCCGGACAAACCGCCACTTTAAAAGGAATTATTTTTGATGAAAATCAAAACCCTTTATCTGCTGCTGAAATTTATCATGAAAAAGACGGAACAGTTTCCAATGATAACGGCTTTTATGAAATTGAAATTCCGGCAAATCAACAAATTGTAGTGCATTTCTCTTATATTGGATTGAGTCCGATGCAGATAAATATTCAGTTGAAAGAAGGGCAAACTCGAGAATTTAATCCGGTTTTAAAAGATGATTTAGAACAAATCAGCACAGTAGTTATTACCGGAAATCGCCGCTCTCCTGTAGAAGGAATTACTTCTATTGTCCCAAGTGTGGTGAGAAAAATTCCCGGTGCAAATGCCGGAGTTGAAAATCTTTTAAAAACTTTACCCGGCGTAAGTTCCAATAACGAATTGAGTACACAATATGCAGTGCGCGGCGGAAACTACGATGAGAATTTAGTTTATGTAAATGGAATTGAAGTGTACAGACCTCAGCTCATTCGTTCCGGACAACAAGAAGGTTTGAGCTTTGTAAACTCTGATTTGGTAAGAAATGTTGATTTTTCTGCCGGAGGATTTCAAGCTAAATATGGAGATAAATTATCTTCTGTTTTAGATATTGAATACAAAAGACCGGTGGAATTTGAAGCTTCTTTAGATATGAGTTTATTAGGCGGAAGTGCCTCTGTGGGCGGAGCTTCAAAAAATGGAAAATTCACCGGAATCGGAGGAATTCGTTATAGAGATAACTCTTTATTGGTAAACTCTAAAGATGTAAAAACAGATTTCAAACCCACTTTTGCTGATGCACAAGCTTATTTGACTTATGAGTTTAACGATAAATTTGAATTGGGTTTTTTAGGAAATGTTTCGCTCAATAAATACAATTATAAACCTATTGTAAAAGAAACTACTTTTGGAACTATTGATGATCCTACTACTTTATTTATTTATTACGACGGAAAAGAAAAAGATCAATACGAAACTTATTCTGCTGCTTTAAAAGCTTCTTATAAAGTTTCTGATAATTATACCGCTCAACTGATTGGCTCTATTTATAATTCTCAAGAAGAAGAACACTACGATTTACAAGCAGAATATAGATTAGGAAAACCCAACACCTCCATCGGGAGTGAAGATTTAGGAAAAGTTGAATTTACGCGTGGTGTTGGTGCACAATTAGATCACGCCAGAAATGATTTAGATGGTTTATATTTCAACCTTCAGCATTTAGGAAAAATAGAATTGGGCAAAAGCATTATTGATTATGGAATCAAATATGCTCATGAAGATATTCGAGATAGAGTAAAAGAATACCAAATCATTGATTCTGCAGGATACTCCATCCGCCCCCCTCTTTCTAATATGCCAAATTTAGAACCTTACGAACCTTTTGAAGAAGATATTGTTCCTTACACTTCTATGCGTGCAGAAAACCACACAAAAATCAACAGATTTGAAAATTTTCTACAGTGGAGTTATAAAACAGATTTAGATTTCCATAAACTTTGGATGAATGCTGGAATTCGTTCCCACACTTGGAATGTAAGCGGAGATGGGATTTCTTCTACCACACAAACTGTTTTTAGTCCGCGTGCTCAAGTTGCTTTAAAACCGGATTGGGAAGCAGATATGGTTTTCAGACTTTCCGGCGGATTTTATCATCAACCTCCTTTTTACAGAGAATTAAGAGATTCAACCGGAACAGTTCGTCCTAATGTAAAAGCACAGAAATCTATTCACGCTGTTTTAGGAAATGATTATAGCTTTAAGATGAGTGATCGTCCTTTCAGGTTGATTTCAGAAGCTTATTATAAAGATATTTCTGATGTAAATCCTTACACTATAGAAAATGTTCGCATCAGATACAGGGCACACAATCAAGCTAAAGCTTATGCTTATGGTTTTGATTTGCGTTTAAACGGAGAATTGGTAAAAGGAACTGAAAGCTGGGTAAGCGTTGGATATATGAGAACAGAAGAAAACATTCAAAATCGAGGATTTATTTCTCGACCAACAGATCAGCGTTTAAAATTTGCAGTGATGTTTCAAGATTATGTTCCCAATATTCCCAGGTTGCGTTTATACACCAACGGAGTTTACAACACCGGACTTCCGGGAGGTTCTCCGGATTATGCAGACCCTTATAATTATCAACTCAGATTGGCAGATTATCAAAGATTTGACATAGGTTTTTCTTATGTATTTGTTGATGAAGAAAATCCTGTAGATGAAAAAAATTGGGCTTCAGCCTTTAAAGAATTAATTTTAGGAGTAGAAGTTTTTAATATGTTTGACCGTCAAAATTCCATTACCAATACTTTTGTAAGAGATGTAGAATCCAACAGTATTTATTCTGTTCCAAATTATCTTACCACCCGAGTTTTTAATGTTAGATTGGGGATGAAGTTTTAGAATAAGTTTCTTTTTCTGCCAAGTTTCAATTCTTAAAACCCATTTATTTGCCAAATCAATTTTGTATTTTTGTAAAAATTCTATTTCAATGACAAAATTGATTGCTCCCTCTATTTTAGCAGCTGACTTTGGAAATCTCCAACGCGACATAGAAATGGTCAATAAAAGTGCTGCAGATTGGTTTCACTTAGATATTATGGACGGTGTTTTTGTCCCCAACATTTCTTATGGAATGCCGGTGATGGAAACCATCAAAAAACACGCTGAAAAACCTTTGGATGTTCACCTGATGATTGTTCAGCCTGAAAGATACATAGATACTTTTGCAGATTTAGGTGCAGATATCTTAACCGTTCATTACGAAGCTTGCACACACTTACACCGAACTTTGCAAGCCATCAAACAAGCCGGAATGAAAACAGGAGTGGCTTTAAATCCACATACCAATGTTCTTTTATTAGAAGATGTAATCAAAGATATTGACGTAGTTTTAATGATGAGTGTGAATCCGGGTTTTGGCGGACAAAAATTTATAGAAAACACTTATAAAAAAATAATTCAGTTAAAAGAACTTATTATTGACAATGAAGCTACCACAAAAATTGAGGTAGATGGAGGCGTAAACAATAAAAATATTCAAAAATTAGCCGATGCCGGAGCTGATATTTTTGTGGCTGGAAGTCATGTTTTCAAATCTGAAAACCCTTTACAAACTATTGAAGAACTAAACGAACTTGCCAACTCTTAAAAACAAAAAAATGTTAGACTTGTTGATAATTGGTGGCGGACCAGTTGGAATTGCCACAGCATTAGAAGCAAAAAAGAAAAATTTAAATTATTTAGTAGTAGAAAAAGGAGTTTTGGTAAACTCCATTTTTCATTTTCCCGCTTATATGCGATTTTTTTCTACTTCAGAAAAACTGGAAATTGATAATATTCCTTTCACCTCTACTAATCCAAAGCCAACCCGCTCTGAAGGATTAGAATATTACCGAAAAGTTGCAAGTGGAAATCAATTAAAAATAAATCTTTTTGAAAAAGTAAACTCCGTTGAAAAACAAGATGGTTTTTATCAAATCAATACGTCAAAATCAACTTATCAAGCCAAAAACATTGCGATAGCCACAGGTTTTTACGGGATTCCAAACCTGATTAATGTCCCCGGAGAAGATTTACCAAAAGTAACGCATTATTACAACGACCCACATTATTATTACGGACAAAAAACTATTGTCGTCGGAGCGAGTAATTCCGCAGCTGATGCTGCTTTAGAAATTTTCAGAAAAGGTGGAGATGTCACTATGGTTATACGCGGAGAAGATATCGGCGAACGTGTTAAATACTGGGTAAGACCGGATATAAAAAACAGAATTGCAGAAGGAAGCATCAAAGCTTATTTTAATGCAAACATTACAGAAATCCGAACTGATGAAGTAGATATAAAACTCAAAAACGGAAAAATAAAATCCTTAGAAAATGACTTTGTTGTTGCCCTAACCGGATATCGTCCAAATTATGATTTTCTGAGAAAAGTTGGAGTAAAAATCTCTCAAGACGAAGAAAGATTGCCTTATTTCAACCCAAAAACTATGGAAACCAATCAAAAAGGAATTTATTTAGCCGGAGTAATTTGCGCAGGAGAATTCACTCATAATTTATTGATTGAAAACTCTCTGATTCACGCCAAAAAAATTGTAGCAAACATCGCTAAATAAGCAAGCAAATATTTTTTTAAGTTTAATTAAAAGTAGCTGTCTCAAATTTAAGACAGCTACACATTATTATCAAAAAGAATTTCCCAATTAATTTCCTGCTTGTTCTTCTGCTTCTTGTTTCATAGTTTCATCTGCCATAATTCCAATCTCAACACGTCTGTTTTTAGAACGTCCATCAGCTGTTGAGTTGTCATGTTTAGGTTGATCTTCTCCATACCATTTTGTAGTAAATCTATGACTTTCTACCCCTTGTTGAGTAAGATAATTATAAACAGATTTAGCTCTTTTTTCAGAAAGCTCCATATTATATTCTGCTCTTCCGGTATTGTCTGTGTGTCCTTCTAACAAAATATTAGTATTGGGATAATCTTTAAATATCTTCACTAATTTATCTAAAGAATTCTTAGACTGCTCATTGATATCATATTTATCTGTAGCAAAGAAAATTCCACTATTTTCATCAAAAGTAACAGAAATACCTTCTCCTACTCTGTTTACTTCTGCTCCCGGAATTTCATCACTAATTTCACGAGCTTGTTTATCCATTTTATTTCCAATTAAAGCACCGGCTGTTCCTCCAACAACTGCCCCTATTAAAGCTCCCACAACAGAATTATGACCATCTCCAACATTATTTCCGATTACCGCTCCGGCTGTGGCTCCTGCTCCGGCACCAATTGCACCACCTCGTTGTGCTTTATTCGTGTTTTGAAGTGCTTCACAACCTGTAAATAATAATACTGCTGAGATTAATAGTACTATATTGATTTTTTTAAAAAGTGTTTTCATAATAATTTAGATTTGTGTTTTGTTTAATTTAATTTTTCACAAAATTCATTCGAATTGTAAAAGGTTTTCCTTCATAAGAAACGGTGTGTTCCCACTGCATTTGTGTATCATCTAAACTTACTAAAGCAAGTCTTACTCCTCTCTTCTCTTGTCGAATATTTACCCCATCAACTTCTTGTTTAAGCGTAAAAGAAAATTCTCCGGTTGAAGTGTTTTCTTCTACATTCCAATAAAAACTTCGAGTGCCCGGATTACAATTTTCTTGATATAATTTATAAGTTCCTTTGTTGTTATTCGGAACGAAACTCCATTCTGAATGTTCAAAACAACGAGAATCTACATCATCAAAAAGATTCACATCTACTAAAGCACTGGGTAATTCCACTTTTGTTAAAGTCCAATTCCCTTTAAATGTTTTTTGTGTTTGACGTTCAATTTTACTACTCCCGCAGGAAAACATTAACGCCACCACAAAAAGAAGCAATACTGATTTTTTCATGATTATGTTTTTGATTATTGAAAAGCAAAGGTAATTTTTTTAACCTAATGAGTTATCATTTTATAAAAATTTTGACATTACCATTCTTTATTCAACATAACTCTTCTAAAGAAACCTTTATTTTTAATATTTTTAATATTTCAACAAATCTTTTAACACTTCTTCAAAACGGGATTTTGCCAAGTATTGTTTTTCCAAATCTGCTGCAAAAGGAATTGGCGTTTCTAAACTCCCTACTCTTTTTATAGGACCATCTAAAAATTCAAAGCAATTTTCTGTAATCATAGCAGATAAATCAGAAGCAATTCCTCCAAAAAGTGAATCTTCTTGTAAGATTATGGCTTTTCCTGTTTTTTTAACAGATTCAAAAATAGTTTCGGTATCTAAAGGTTGTAAAGTTCTTAAATCAATTAAATCAGCTGAAATTTTTGGATTATTTTCTAAAACTTCTAAAGCCCAATGTACGCCTTGTCCGTAAGTTATAATGCTGATTTCTTCTCCGGTTTGTAAAGTTGCTGCTTTTCCAAAAGGCAAAGTATAATAATCTACCGGAACTTCTTGTCGAATACTTCTGTATAAAGCTTTGTGTTCAAAATAAATTACCGGATTCGGATCGTTTATTGCGGTGTTCAACAATCCTTTTGCATCATAAGGAAAAGCCGGGTAAACCACTTTTAATCCCGGAGTTTTAGTAAACCAAGCTTCGTTGGTTTGACTGTGAAAAGGTCCTGCTCCTACTCCTGCTCCGGCGGGCATTCTTACCACTACATCAGCATTTTGATTCCAACGATAATGCACTTTTGCCAAATAATTTACCATTGCATTAAATCCCATAGTGGCAAAATCACTGAATTGCATTTCCATCACAGCTTTCATCTTGTTGATGGATAATCCCATAGCTGCATTTACAATTGCAGATTCACAAATCGGCGTATTTCTTACTCTTTCTTTTCCAAACTCTTCTACAAAACCTTCCGTTACTTTAAAAACTCCTCCATATTCCGCAATATCTTGCCCCATAATCACCAAGTTTTCATGGCGTTGCATAGATTGTTTTAATCCCTCTGAAATCGCATCTACAAAACGCAACTCTTGTTTTTCTTCTTTTGGCTCTACTGCTTCATACGTCCAAGGTTTATAGACATCATTTAGCTCTGTTTCTAAAGAAGCTTGAATAGGATTTTCTTTTCCTACTTCTTTTAATTTTTTATTGATTTTTGCTTTGTATTCTTTTCTAAATTTCTCGTCTTCTTCTGACGTAAGAATATTTTCTTTTAACAAAAATGCTTTAAAATTTTCTATAGGATCCAATTTTTCCCAATAAGCTATCAATTCTTTAGGAACATATTTTACACCACTGGCTTCCTCATGCCCTCTTCTTCTAAAAGTTTTAAATTCTATTAAAACCGGACGCGGATTTTCTCTCATACTTTCCGCTATTTCATTTACTTTAGAAAAAACATCAACAATATTATTTCCATTTATGATATGACTTTCCATTCCATATCCTTTTCCTCTGTCTGCTAAGTTTTCTACTTTATATTGTTCTGCAGTAGGGGTAGAAAGTCCGTATCCATTATTTTCGATGATAAATAAAACCGGTAAATCCCAAACAGAAGCCACGTTTAAAGCTTCATGCCAATCTCCTTCACTGGTTCCTCCTTCTCCGGTAAAAACTGCTGTAATTTTCTTTTCTTTTCTGAGTTTATGCGCTAAAGCGATTCCATCGGCTACACTGTTTTGCGGTCCTAAATGAGAAATCATTCCCACAATATGATATTCTTGTGTTCCAAAATGAAAACTTCGATCTCTTCCTTTGGTAAACCCACTTGCTTTTCCTTCCCACTGAGCGAATAATTTTTCTAATGGAATTTTTCTTGAGGTAAAAACCCCAAGGTTTCTATGCATTGGCAAAATATATTCCTCTTCGAGCAAAGCTTTTGTCACGCCCACCGAAATCGCTTCTTGTCCTATACCGCTAAACCATTTTGAAATTTTTCCCTGACGCAAAAGAATCAACATTTTCTCTTCGATTAAACGGGCTTTTAGCATTTCAAAATAAAGGGTTTTAAGTTGATTTTCTGAAAGGTTTTTTCTTTGATATTCAATACCGATTTTCTCGGCAACTTCCTGTTTCATGAATTGTAGTAAATTTTAGCAAACTTAAAGATTTTTATTGCAGAAAATCTTTGAGCTTATAGAATTTTAATCAAATTTAATGCTTTTTGCTTCTTTCCAAAACTTATCCATTTCTTTTAAGCTCATCTCTTTTAAGTTTTTCTGATTTTTCTGTGCTTGTTTTTCAATATATTGAAATCTATCTATAAATTTCTGATTGGTTTTTTCTAATGCATTTTCAGGATTTATATCTAAAAATCTTGCATAATTAATCATCGAAAAAATAAAATCTCCAAACTCTGTTTCTGCTTTTTCTTTGTCTTGTTTTTCTACTTCTTGTTTAAATTCTTGTAATTCTTCTTCTACTTTTTCAAAAACTTGGTTTTTATTTTCCCAATCAAAACCTACTCCGCTTACTTTTTCTTGAATCCGCCAAGCTTTTACCAAAGAAGGTAAAGATTTTGGAACTCCTTCTAAAATGCTTTTTCGTCCTTCTTTTATTTTTAATTTCTCCCAGTTTTGGGCAACTTCTTCTTCGTTTTCAACTTTTACATCTCCATAAATATGAGGGTGTCGAGAAATTAATTTTTCACATATTTCATTGGCAACATCAGCAATATCAAAAGCTTTTTTTTCGCTTCCTATTTTGGCATAAAAAACAATATGCAATAAAATATCTCCTAATTCTTTTTTAATTTCTTCAAGATTATTTTCTAAAATTGCATCGCCCAACTCATAAGTTTCTTCAATTGTCAACGGACGTAAACTCTCTAAAGTTTGTTTTTTATCCCACGGACATTTTTCTCGTAAATTATCCATAATATCCAACAGTCTGTTGAAAGCTTGAAGTTGATTTTCTCTTGAATTCATATATTTTAATTGATTTATAATAGTATAAAATTAATTTGTTCTTGATAAGCGGTTTTTACTATTTTTAGATTTCCTCTCATTTCTTCTTCATTCAAATCAGCAAAACCCAATCTTAATGCAGTTGTTTTTTTATCTTGAAATAAACTGTTGAAAGGAAGGTAAAGTTTTTTTGTTTTACAGTTTTCTATCAACTTCAACAGCGAAATATTTTCTTTAAATTCAACCCAAAAAGCAAGCCCGCCTTGTGGAATGGTAAACTTAATGCTTTCTCCGAAAAATTCTTTTAATAATTCAGCAAATTTATTTCTTCTTAATTCATAAATTTTCAATGCTTTTCGGCGATATCTATGAATATCTCCTTGGGCAATCATTTCTGCTAAAGCTTGCTCTTTTACCACATCTACATTTCCAAAAATATTTAAATATTTTCGTGCTTCTTGCATAAAATTTTCAGGAGCAATCATAAAATTAGTTTGAAATCCGGGAGGTAAAAACTTCCCGAAAGTTCCCAAGTAAATAGTTTTTCCAAAATCATCTAATTTTAAAATAGGAAGATGTAAAGATTTATCATAATTAAATTCTGTATTTCCTCCATCTTCAATAAGGATGAAATTATATTCTACAGCCAATTGCAGTAAATCTTTTTTACGTTTTTCTGAAAAATTTTTAGTGGTAGGAATTTGATATTTCGGATGTAGATAAACACATTTTATCGATTCTTTTTTAAAGTTATTTCTGATAAAATCCACTCTTATTCCTTCTTCATCCATCGGAATGGTTTTTAATTTTGCTCCGGCTTGTTGAAAAACCATATTAGACAAATCATCGCTATAATTTGCCACCAAAACTTGATCGCCGGGAGTAATCAACAATTGCGTCAATATATAAAGCAAAATTTGCTTGTTTGTAATGTTGAGAAGATTGTTTTTAGAAATATGAAAACCTTGGGTCAAATTAATATAAAAACTCAATTGTTCTTTAAAAAAATCATTTCCCGTTTCTAAAAATTCATCAGATTTTTTTAAAATCCTTTTTCTTTTTAAAGCTGCCGCATAAAATCTTCCTAATTCTTCAGGTTTTATAATTCGATAATCCGGTTTTCCTGTTGTGAATTTATATTTTTCTTGATTTTGCTGATTAAAAGAATCTAAAATAAAACTTCTTTTAAAAGAAAAATCTGCTTTTTTAGGTAAATGATAAATTCCTGAATTTTTATTTTTTATCTCCGGATTTCTTACAAAAGTTCCCACTGCCGGTTTTGTCTCTACCCAACCTTGTAATTGCAATTCTTCTATGGCTGCAATTACTGTTTTTCGATGTACTTTCAACTCCTTGCTTAAAACTCTGCTTCCCGGAATTTTAAATCCATCAGACAATAAATTTTGCTGAACAGCTTGAATAAACTGATAAACGATTTGAAGATAAATCGGTTCTGATTTTCTGCGATCTATTTTTATAAAGGTTTTAAAAGATATTCTCACCGGACTACTTTTTTTATTTATTCTGGACTATCAAAAATAAGATTTTAAAATCAAGATTTGCACTTTTTAACTCAAAAAACAATTTTATTAAATGAAAAAAGCATTTGCATTTTCAAGTTTTATTTTAATTTCATTTTTCAGTTTTAGTCAAGATTTTCAAGAAGAAAACTTAACTGATAATTTAGAAGAAATCATTATTAAAGGAAATAGATTTGATATTCGTTTTAGTGAAACCACAAGAGATATTCAGTTGATTACACAAGCTGAAATTGAAAAAATGCCGGTGAATTCCATCAATGAATTGTTGACATTTATCGGTGGATTAGATATTCAACAACGCGGTCCTTTTGGTGGTCAAGCAGATATTGGTATGGATGGCGGAACTTTTGAACAAACTTTGATTTTAGTAAACGGAATTAAATTGGTGGATGATCAAACTGCTCATAATATGATGAATATTCCTGTTCCTTTAGAGGCCATTGATCATATTGAAATCCTGAGAGGACCTGCAGCAAGAGTTTATGGAATTAATGCTTTGACGGGAGCGATTAATATCATTACCAAAAAAAGTTCTTCTTCTTTTCTTGTTGCTGATATTTTTTCCGGATCTGCTTTTAAAAATAAAGAAGAAAATGATGGCAGCGGAATTTACGGCGGTGGTGGAATAAACCTAACTGCAAATTATGGAAATGCTCAACAAAATCATTTGTTTTCTTTACAGCAAGATTTATATAATGGTCAGCGTTATAATTCTGCTCAAAATAATTCTCGCTTATTTTATAATGGAAATTATAATTTTAATTCTGCACATTCTCTTCAAGCTTTAGCCGGATATGCTAATAATAAATTTGGGGCCAATGGTTTTTACGCCGCTCCGGGAGATAAAGAAGCTGAAGAAATTGTGGAAACCTCCATTTTTAGTATTTCTTCTAAACATAAATTGGGAAATTTAAGTTTATCGCCCAGAATTAGTAATCGTTATAATGAAGATGATTATCGTTATTTTAAACACGATTTAAACAATGGAAGATCTAAGCATTACACCAATGCTTTAATGTTGGAAATGAATGCAGTTTTAACTACTTCTTTTGGTGATTTTGGATGGGGTTGGGAATCCCGATTAACAAATATCAGCAGTTCAAACATTGGAAAACACAAAAGAAATAATCATGGAATTTACGGAGAATTTAAAAAGAATTTTGGAAAAGATTTCATCTTAAATACCGGAACTTATCTCAATTATAATTCTTTTTTTGGTTGGCAAATTTATCCGGGAATGGATATGGCGTATTTATTTAATGATTTTTGGAAAATTTCTGCCGGAGTGGGTTCAGGACAAAGAATTCCTTCTTTTACAGATTTATATGTAGATCAAGCTCCCGGAAATGTTGGAAATCCTGATCTCCAACCTGAAAATTCTTGGCAGTATAATTTTAATATAGATTACAACAAAAATAATTTACTTTTTCATGTAGGAGGATTTTACAGAGATATTTCTGATTTTATAGATTGGATTAGAACTGATGAAAACACTCCTTATGCTCCGGAAAATTTCGGAAAAAATAAAACTTTTGGAGTAAATACGCGTTTTCAAAATAATTTTGATTTCGGAAATCATCAAATAGGATATAAACTGAGTTATAATTTTTTAAAACCCAGTTTAAAAAGTAAAAACAACACCGATTCAAAATATGTTTTGCAAACTTTAAAACATCAAGTTATTGCAGGAATTCATTATAATTTTAAAAGTCTTTCCATCCAATTTCAAAACAGATATATCAAAAGAGAATTAAATCAAGGATATTTCTTAGCTGATTTTCGTGCAAATTATGAATTTGAGAGTTTTTCTGTTTATGCAGATATTTCCAATATCTTTAATGCTAAATACAAAGAAAATGCTGCTATACCTCTCCCGCCAAGATGGTTTACAATAGGAATTAAATATCGTTTTATCAATTAATTTTCAATATAAAAAAAGCGCTTAACCTTTTAAATGATTAAGCGCTTATTTTTTCTATAACAGATTACAAATTATTCTCCTATAATTACTTTTTCTATATGTTTTGTTTGATTTTTATCTTCAAAAATCAACAGATATAAACCTTTATTTAGGTGATCTACTGAAATCTGATATTGTTCTTCTTGAATGGTTTTCTGGTAAACTTTTCTACCTTGAATATCTACCAAGCTCACTTGATAAGGTGCGATTAAATTTCCTGAAACATCAATATTTATCACATTTTTAGCCGGATTCGGATAAATTACAAGTTTTTGTTTCTCCTGATTTTCAACACTTTGCACATCTATATTAGTATAGAAATTTTGAGTGTAAGAACATCCCCAATCATGGCGATCTGTTCCGGAATAAGAATAATTATTCATAGGAAGATTTGCTCCGCTTAATTTTTTAACTTTAAAATCTCCGGATTTATAAGAAGGCTGACTTGCATAAGGCCACCAATTTAACCCAAAACAGTTTTCATTCTTAATTTTCAGTTTATAAAATCCTGTTTCCGGAAGATTTACGGTGTCTTTATATTTTGTGTTTACAATTAAATTATCTTTAGTTTCAATTGTATTTCCTTCCATATCCGTAATTTCCCAAGAAATATCAGAAGCTCCACTATTGTAAATAAATCCGTTGGCTACTTTGGTTCCGGTTTTTAAATCCAACACCAATTCTGAAGGCCAAAAAGGAGCGCTTTCAAATTTACTACTCAAATAATTATTGGTTTCATCTTCATCTGTTTCTCCGTTAACACTGATGATTTCTACTTCAAACTCTTGTTTTCCTTCTTCTTCATTTAAAGCAATTTCACTAAAAGCATCAAGTGCTGTTAAGCTGATTTCCATCTCTTCTTGAGGGGCAAGATTTCCACTCCAATTGAAGATTTCTGTTCCAAAACCATTTACGCCATATTCGAAATCCATTTCATGAATTGCTGAAGATCCGGTATTTTTAACTTTAATCACCGGTTTATCTCCTGCAGGATTTGCTCTAAAATGATTAGGATCATCAGTTGGGGAAACAATATCTATCAAAGCTGCATCGGTTTCTTTATTCGTTTCTCCATAATAAAAAATGGTGGCGTTATAATTATAATTTCCTAAATCTCCACTCCCGGTGTATTCTTCAAATTGTACTTGCAAATCAAAATCTGTTTCTGCTGCCAAATCCAAATAATGATGAACAGGTTCTACTTTTGCTCCCGGACACCAATTAGATCTGTCATAAATCCAAGTTCCTCCTTGCGGATAAAGATCATTTTCTCCACAATCATCTCTCCAAATATCAAAACTATCCACTTCATCATTATTTAATAAAATATCATAATAATGACTGGAAAATTCACAGCATTGCTCTGTTCCATCACTTCCATGTCCGGTAACCAATACTTCTAACAACACATCTTCTGTGCCTTCAGGAGTGGTGTCAGAAAAAATTTCTAAATGGTCATTAAAAGGATCTTCATCATCTCCATAAGTTTTACTAAGCTGATAAACGGTTTTAATATCCAATACTTCTCTTTCAGGAATTCCTTCTATAAAAGCAAATTCTACTTCAGCGGTAAATCCTCCGGAATAACCGCCATAATGAATTCTCAATTCTTTTTCTCCTTTTAACAACGGATAAAAATCAGTAACATCAAAAACATAAGGTTGTTCCCAATCGCTGCCAAATCTTGACCATCCTGAAGTAGCAAAAGGCGTGATGAATCTTCCTAATTCATAAACTTGATCATCTTCATCTATCAATTGAATATGGGTATTATAATCCCATTGATGACAAAATTCTTCTCCGGGATCACAATCGTACTGACCTAATTTTAAAGTCATAATAATCTGGCGATATGATTCGTCTCCTTCAGGGAATTCTACGGTTTCGTCAAAATCTCCAAACCAATCCAATTCGATTGAAGAAGTATTGATAAAAGTAGTATCTGCGGAATTGTTTTGTGCTGAAAGCAGAGCGGAAAATAAAAACGCCATCAGCAAAGTAATTCTTTTCATAAAAAAGCTGTTTTATTTAAGGTGAAAAATAGTTCGCCTAATATACAACTTTCTCATAATTTTAAGTTAATTCATTGTCGCTGATTTTCATTTTCTTTACCCACATGCTTCCATCTTTTATGTGTCCATAGGTAATTTTCAGGCTGTCGGCGGATTTGTTTTTCAAGCAAATCAAAGTAAGCATCGGTGATTTGATAATCGGTTAGATTTTGAGGGTTTTCTGTAATCGGAATTAATTCTGCTTCATAAAATCCTCTTTTTACTTTTTCGATTTTCAAATAAGTTACGGTAAAATCCAATTTTTTAGCAGCCACTTCACTTCCGATAAAAACAGGAACGCGTCGGCCCATAAAATCTCGCCAATATTTGGTTTTTCCTCCTTTTGGCGCTTGATCGGCAATCATTCCATAACTGGCTAAAACCCCTCCCCTCTTATCGCTGATCATTTGTCGAATTACTTCGTCTTTATCCAACATTTCCACGCCAAATTTCCCCCTGGAATCACGAATCATTTTATCAAAATACGGATTCTTGATTCTTTTATAAATTCCAAACGCTTTATAAGTCATTCCTTGTAATTGCAATGCTGTCACCCACTCATACGAATTGTAATGTCCCATCATCAAAATATAGCTTTTATTCAAAGCTTCTATTTCTTGAAGTTTCTGTGGGTTTTTTAAAACAAATCGTTTTTTCAATTCTTCTGCGGAAATACTAATGGTTTTCGCCATTTCCAGAAAAAGATCACAAAAATGGTGATAGAATTTCTTCCGAATCAAAAGGATTTCTTCTTCAGATTTTTCCGGAAAAGCAAATTGTAGGTTCTCTTTCACTACTTTTTTTCGATAACCAACCAGGTAATAAATCAGAAAAAAAGCAAAGTCAGAAAAAGCATAAAACAGTTTGTAGGGCAATTTAGAAATCCCCCACAACATTGGATAAGCCAATAAGTAAGCTAATCTTTTCATAATAGGCTTGAAAAGTTTTCGCAAAGATATAGTATATTTGGCGTTCATCAAATTTGAATTATGGGAGAAATGGCCATCAGCACGATAATTATTATCGGTTTAAATATTTTAATGTCTTTTAAAGGTTTTAAAGATCGTGCGTTTTTTGAAAAATACAGCTTTAAATTAGGTCCGGCCAAAGCGGGAGAAAAAATTCGTTTTTTGAGTTCAGGTTTTCTTCATGTAGATACCACTCACCTATTGGTAAACATGATTACTTTTTACTTTTTTGCCGATGTGGTGATTTATCATTTAGGAGAAATGTATTTTGTTTTAATCTACTTTGGAAGTTTGCTTTTGGGGAATTTATTCTCTTATTATTTTCACCGAAACAATCCGTATTATATGGCTGTGGGTGCCAGTGGTGCGGTAATGGGGATTTTATATTCCGCTATTCTCTTACAACCTAATATGATGTTGGGCTTGTTTTTTATCATTCCTATTCCGGCTTATGTGTTTGGAATCGGATATTTATTATATTCCTTATACGGCATGAAAAAACGCATTGGAAATATTGGTCATGATGCGCATTTTGGCGGAGCTATGGGAGGTTATGCTTTAACTTTATTGATTGCTCCTTCTCTTTTTCAGGCACATTCTTTAATGGTGATTTTATTAGCTGTTCCCTTAGTTTTATTGTTTGTTTTACATAAAACTAAAACTTTGTAAAAGGTTTTTATTTTAAAACTATAAATTGTTTTCTTGTTCAAGTTTTAATAATTCCAGATATGGATCTCCTGTTAATCCAAGAGCTATAGCAAAAGCAGGTTCTGTTTTATATCCTTGTTTTTTTAATTTTATAATTTGATTTCTAAAATCATTTCCTTTTTTTTCGAGCAATTTATTTTCAATAATCATGTGCCTGTATGCATCTTGTTTTTTTGTGGGAATATTTTGCCCGAAAATTTCAATTTCAAAATCTTCTAATATAAAATTAGCCGTCACCGTATTATTAGAAAAGTTTTCAATTATTTTAAAATCCTGTTGTTCTTCAAAATTTTCTTTCAATAGAGTAATGAATTCTTCTTTATTTGTCCAACAACAAATAATATCAAGATCACTACTTTTAATATCTATATTTATTGGAATTGTTCCGACAAAAAGCGGTGAATAGTCTTTGAGTTTTGATAATATTTTGTGTTTAGTCAGAAGAGAAAACACTTGTTTTTGTCGTGTTGTTCCTGATTTCAAATACTTTATATTATCAAATTTTTCGCTCACTTTTTATATTTATTTTTTATGTTTTGTAGAAAATAAACAAACAAATTCTCAACGTTGAAGTTTAGCACGGCGATTTTTTAAATAATTTCGTTCTATTTTTTTCAAAAGTGGATTTGCAAAAACAATCAACACAATAAAAAATGATCCTATATAAAATTTAGGTCCTAAGATTTCATTTTCTGAAAGGATGAAAACCGCTAAAACAATAGAATAAATCGGTTCTAAATTTACAGTTAATGTTGCGGTGTAAGCTCCGATTTTGTTGATTACATCTATCATTACCATAAAAGCTAAAGAAGTGCAGAAAATTCCTAAAAACAACAACCAACTAAAATCAGAAAAAGTCATTTTGAAAAAATCAATATTCATCTTTCCGAAGATTCCCAATCCCAATAAAAGTATAATCGAACCGGTAAACATCTCATAAAGTGTTAAAGATGCTGAAGAAACTTTTTCTACTTTGTTGAGATAAGCATTAAAAACTGCAAAAAGTGCTGATAATAAAGCAGAAAATAATCCCCAAAGCAAACCATTAAGTTGACTTACTCCCGCATTATTAGTTACGACCACAACGCCGATAATTACTAATATTCCTAAACTGAATTCCAACGCAGAGAATTTTCTTCTCATTATTAAAGGTTCTAACCAACTGACGTGAAGCGCTGTAGTTGCCATACATAAAACAGCTATGGAAGCTGTAGAAACTTGAATGGCTTTAAAGAAAGTCAACCAGTGTAAAACTACAATAAGTCCTACTCCGATAATTTTTAAAAGTGTTTTTCTGTTTTTTATTTGAAATTTTCTTCGGGTGATTTTTAAAAATAAAAATAAACTCACTCCGGCGATAAGCATTCTGAAAAAAACAATTTGATAGAAATCTAATTGGATTAATTTTCCTAAAATTCCGGTAAATCCAAAAGCGAGGACCACCATATGCATCAATAAATAATGCTTTAGATTTTCTAACTTTAACAACTTCATATTCCGCTCTTCATCAGTTTAAAAATTAAAAGAGAAAAACGCTCTAAAAAACAGCGTTTCTCTCTTATATTTTACAAAGCTAATCTCTTTCTTTTGATTGAGGAAAAAATTAACTTATCTCAAACAATTCAGCATAAAATCTATTCATTAAAATAAAATCCATTTGGTCCCACTCCCACTGTGATGGTTTTCAAGATTTCTCCCTCCACATTACGAATTTCTATATAACTATCAGAAACAAAATCTCCTCCATCTGCTATATATATTGTAGAATCTTGTACTTCAAATCCATAATATGTTCCATAAGAATCTGATTCTACTTCAAACAGAGCGGTTTCCGGAGCAGAAAAATCAGCAGTATTTAATCGATAAGCTTTTTTTCCTGACGTAAAATACAAGTAATCTTCATCAAGCGTTAAATTTGCTGCAGAAGTTTCATAAGTCAAAGGGATTTCTTCTTCTTGCGTGAAATTTGCCAAACTAAATTTCTCTAATTTTTCGGCTGATAAAGCATATAAATATTCTTCATCTAAAGCAATGGAGTTTAAGTTTTCTGCTGTTTCCAGCGTTTCTATAACTTCATCTGTGTTCGGATCTAAAACAGCAATCTGATTTCCGCTGCCAAAAGCTGCTTGCTGAATATAGAGCATTCCATTTTTTCCGAGATATATAAATTCTCCGATATTTTCCATAGGAATAGTTTTTTCCACACTTAAACTTTGTAAATTTACAACTGTAATGTGTTCTGCATATCCATTGGTGATGTAAGCTTTTCCATTAGCGGTTGCACCATATCTCGGATTTTCTAAATCTCCTGAAATCACTCCTAAATCTTCAAAAGTATAGCGATCTGCAACTCTTATAAAATTTGAAGCGTTGGTGATGATAAAAACTTTATTTTCATGGAAAAACATAGATTGTGGAGTGTTTCCCAATTCCATTCCATCATTTACATTTTGAAATATTTTTTGCTCCACTTGTTCAAAATCTTCTGAAACAAAAGTTACTGTTCCTTCATTGGGGAATTGCCCTTCATTGAGTACAAAAAAACCATTTTCATAAGTGTTTTCTATTTCCGGATTTTCTGAATTATCATCATTTTCTGTAAAATCATCATCGCTGCTACAAGCGTTTATGAGAAATATTCCTATAAAAAGAAATAAAAATAGTGGATTTCGTTTTTTCATTTTTTAAAATTTTAAATTGATATAAAAATTATAATTGATTCCCGGCATTTCATAACGCCTGACATTTTCATAAGCTTTATTGAAAATATTCATCACTCTCCCCCCGATTTCATAAGTGTTATTTTTTCCAAAATCATAAGAAATCCCAAGATTTGTAAGCATATAATCTGATAATATTTGATTAGGATTATTATCAGAATTCAAATAAACTTCACCATTATACATCCATTGCACATCAAAAGTCAAGTTATAAATTTGATAAGCTCCGGAAAAAGTGGCTTTATGATAAGGAACGTAAATCAGTTGTTTTTTGGTTTTTTGATTTTTTGAAATCGTGTAAGCATAAGTAGAATTTAAACTAAAAATATGATGATTGATTTTTTTCTGCCAATTCAACATAAATTCTCCTCCATAGGTTTGCACATGGTCTTCATTAAAAGGTTGAAAAATTCCGTTGGAACTCGGCAACCAATGAATCATATCTTTGATATTATTAAAATATCCGGTTAAAGAAAATTCCCAGTTTTTGATATGAAACTGATTTCCCAATTCAATTTGATGAGATTTTTCTGCATTTAAATCAGGATTTCCACTATTTGTCCAATATAAATCATTAAAAGTAGGTCTTCTAAAATTTTTGGAAGCAGAGAGTTTTGCAGTGTAAAAAGAAGAAAATTCATATTCAATTCCTAAAGAATATAAAGTCGGATTTCCATAATAATTAGCAATTTCTTGACGTATTCCTGCTTGATATTTTATCTTTTCTGTTAATTGATGTTTAAAAAGAATTCCAATAGAACTGATATCTCGATTTTCTTTTTGCACGTCTGATCCTTTTCCGTTGATGTGTTGGTGTTCTAAAACAGCATTTAATAAAATATCATTGTTGGGTTTAAAATTCAAATCATATTTTCCGACAATATTTTTTGCTTTTCCAAAAGTGTAAAAATCAGTAGCGGCATTAGGAAAATACTTATAGTTTTCTGTCCAAAAAGCAGTTTTTAAATTAGAAGAAAAATCTCCAAATCTACTTCTCCATTCCAATAAATTTCTGGTGTTAAAGTCCTTGTATTTTGTTGGGGTTTCTGTGAGATAATAAACCGGAAAATGCCGATTTCCATCATAAATTTCTTGATAGAAATAAAGTTGATTTTTAGGATTTAATTTCCACCCTAAAGCGGTGTTTATCGCCCAATTTACATATCTTCCGTTGGTATTTTTTCCTTCTCTGAGTTGATATTTATAATCGTTGGCAGAACTATTATGAGCAAATCCTAACTGAAAACTCAATTTTTCTGAAGCTAATTTTAATTTATACCGCAAATCAGAAGTTTTAAAACTTCCGTAATTGAGATAAATATCATTTTCAAAAACATCTTTAAATTCAAGTGCTGTGTTTAAATGTACAGTTCCGCCAATTGCTCCGCTTCCATAAACTAAACTTCCTCCTCCTGCTCTTAAGTTGATATGATCATACCCGCCGGTGTTGATGGTATTAAAATCTGTTTGCCCCAAAAAATTGGAGTTGATATTTATTCCATTCCACAACACGGTGGTTTGTGAAGCCGTAGTTCCTCTGAAAGAAGGAGAAGAAGCCATTCCCAATCCGTTTTCTTTAAAATAAACCGGTGAATTATATTGTAATAAAGAAGTCAACATGGGTTTATTTTTCTTTATCACAGAATCTGTAAGATGATTTAAGGTTTGTCCTACAGAAAAATCTTTTAGTTTATTATGGCTAAGAAAAACAGTTTCTAAAACCTCATCTGATTTGGTAGAAAATTCAACTTTATCTTGTGCAGAAAGTTTACTACCAAGAAGAAAAATCAGGATAAAAAAAGCGTAATACTTCATAATCAGACAGACTTTTTACCCGAAAGTCTAACTTTATTGATTAAAAACTCGGCAGGTTTCCTGGCTTGCGTCTTGATAAATTCCTTCCCATTCAGTTTTTTGAACAGTGGATTTTTGAAGTGTTTTTATCAAGCAATTCGTTAAACGAATTTCAGCTTACAGTTGCGGGAACAGCTTCCGATTTTAACGGAATTCCCTTTTTAATTATCACAAAATATTTTGGTGATAAACCGAATTTCAAAATTCAGCACAAATATAGGAATTTATATGGTGTTGAAAACTTCAAATTAGTTTTCCTTATTTAACTCATCCATCAATTTGCTAAAATACCTATCGTATTCTAAAGTTACTTCTTCTGCTTTAGCATTAAGATTATAAATTGTTTTGCGTTCATCTTTTTTCCATGCATCAGAATTTATATATTTTTTTAATTCTTCTTGAAAAACAATAAAATTAGAAAACATATTTTCTAATGATTTTACTTGTTCTTCATATTGCATTTTTAAATTCTCCGGAACTTCTATTTTAATGTTTTCCGGTTTGGAGGAAAAATTAATCATGATTTCTTTTTTTAATTCCTCTTCTTTTCCTCCTTCTTTAATAAAAGCATTTGATTTATTTAAAGATTCGTAAAACTTTTTTACATAATCAGAATAGTTTTCATCGAAAATCTCCAATTCTTGTTTTAAAACTAATACATCTTGTTGTTTTTCATCTACTTGAACAGGAGTAGTTTCTGATTCTGAAGATTTACTTTTGTTTTTTTGACAAGAAAACATAAAAGCAAAACAACAAAGAAGTAAACTTATTTTTATAATTTTTTTCATTTCAACAATTTTTAGATTTACAAAAATATGTAAATATTCAGATATATTACTTATAAAAAAAGGAGTCAAGAATATCTTTCTCAACTCCTTTGGTTTTTTTGTAAATAAATAAATTAGATCACATATAAATCTACAAATTCATTTACGTTCATCTCTACAGTTTTATCATAATCCAAAGTAATATCTTGGATAGTTTGCTGTTGTTTAGCCGGGAACATTCTTGCTAAATTGATTTTATATTTTTTTACCAATTCAGGGAATCCTTCATCTCTTCTACGTTTGTGTCCAATTGGGTATTCAACTACAACTTCATCTAAAACAGTTCCGTCGTTTAATTCGATAGTTAAAGCGTTTGCGATTGAACGTTTTTCAGGATCGAAATAATCTTTGGTGAATTGTGGACCTTCTACCGGATGCATTTTTTCGCGCAATTCATCAATCCTCGGATCTGAAGCTACATTATCTTCATAATCAGCAGCGGTTAATCTTCCGTGAATTAAAGGAACTGCAATCATATATTGCAAACAATGATCACGATCTGCAGGGTTATCTAAAGGTCCTCTTTTATCAATAATACGAATTGCAGCTTCATGAGTTCTGATTTTAATAGATTTGATATCATCAGAAGTTTTTCCTAATTCTTTTAGCTTTCCGTGTAAAGTCATTGCAGCTTCAACCGCAGTTTGCGAGTGGAATTCTGCAGGGAAAGAAATCTTAAATAAGATGTTTTCCATTACATAGCTTCCATAATCTCTTTGGAATTTGAATTCTTTTCCTCCGAAAGAAACATCATAGAATCCCCATCCTTTTGCAGTTAACACTGATGGATATCCCATTTCTCCAGTTTTAGCAATTAAAGCCAAACGAACTGCTCTTGCAGTAGCATCTCCTGCTGCCCAAGATTTACGGCTTCCGGTGTTTGGTGCGTGACGATATGTTCTTAGAGAGTTTCCATCTACAAAAACATGAGAAATTGCATTTACCAATTCATCTCTGGTTAAGCCTAACAGCTTTCCAACTGCTGCAGTAGAAGCTAATTTTACTAAAATAACGTGGTCTAAACCTACTTCGTTAAAAGAGTTTTCTAAAGCCATAACGCCCTGAACTTCAGTAGCCATAATCATAGCTTCTAAAACATCTTTCATTTTTAAAGGTTCTTTTCCTTCTGCGATATTTGTTCTTGACATCCAATCAGCAACTGCTAAAACTCCTCCTAAGTTATCAGAAGGATGCCCCCATTCTGCTGCTAACCAAGTATCATTAAAATCTAACCAACGCACTAAAGTTCCGATGTCTCTTGCTGCTTCGATTGGATCTAACTGAAATTGAGTTCCAAAAACTTTAGCTCCGTTTGGAACAGTAGTTCCTTTTACCACAGGACCTAACATTTTGGTACATGCAGGATAAGTTAAAGCTTCTAATCCACAACCAATAGTGTCTAATAAATTATAATGTGCTGTTTTCCAAGCTAAATCACTTTCAATTTTATAATTCAAAACGTAATCAGCGATATCCTGAATTACTTGATCAAATGCTGGTCTTTCAGCAGATTTGTTTGTTGACATATTTTTAATTTTAAAAAATTAGTTTTTATTATTTATTTTCTTTTTTCAATAGGAATAAATTCCTTGTTTTCGGGACCGGTGTAATTTGCACTTGGTCTGATAATTTTTCCGTCTTGTCTTTGTTCCATTACGTGAGCTGCCCATCCGGTTACTCTGGAAACTACAAAAAGTGGAGTAAACATTAAAGTTGGTACGCCCATCATATGATAAGAAACCGCAGAGAACCAATCTAAATTTGGGAACATTTTCTTTTGATCCCACATTACGCTTTCAATTTTTTCTGCTACATCATACAATAACATATCTCCGGCTTCTTCAGACAATTCTTTGGCAACTTTTTTAATCACCTCATTTCTTGGATCAGAGACGGTATAAACCGGATGTCCAAACCCGATGATGATTTCTTTTCTTGCCATTCTTTCTTTAATATCTTTTTCGGCTTCATCAGCAGAGCTGTATCTGCTTTGAATATCAAAAGCCACCTCATTTGCTCCCCCGTGTTTTGGTCCGCGTAAAGCTCCAATTGCTGCAGTGATGGAAGAATACATATCAGATCCTGTTCCTGCTACTACACGGCTGGTAAATGTTGAAGCGTTAAATTCGTGTTCTGCATAAAGGTTTAAAGAAATATTCATTGCTCTCACCCAAGCATCTGAAGGTTTTTTTCCGTGTAAAAGGTGTAAGAAATGTCCGCCGATGCTATCATCATCAGTTTCTACGTCAATTTCTTTTCCATTATGAGAATAATGATACCAATACAATAAAGCAGAAGAGAAAGAAGCTAACAAACGATCAGCAATATCTCTTGCTTCCGGCGTATTTTGATCTTCTCTTTCCGGCAATAAAGTTCCTAAAACAGAAGTGCTGGTTCTCAATACATCCATCGGATGAGCGGCTGCAGGAATTTGTTTTAAAACCTCTTTTAAGTTTTGTGGTAATCCTCTATAAGATCTTAATTTATTTTTATAATTTTTAAGTTGAGCTTTTGTAGGAAGTTCTCCATAAATCAAAAGATAAGCTACTTCTTCAAATTCAGATTTTTCTGCTAAATCTAAAATATCATATCCTCTGTAATGTAAATCATTTCCACTTTTACCAACACTTGCTAATGCTGTATTTCCTGCTGCTACTCCTGAGAGAGCAACACTTTTTTTGGGTTTAAATTTTCCTTTCTCAGCCATTTTTATTTTGTTTAAAAAGTTCGTCTAATTTATTTTCGTAATCGTAATATCCTATACTTTCATATAGTTCATTTCGGGTTTGCATAGTATCCAACACATTTTTTTGTGTTCCTTCTTTTCTGATGTGTTCGTACACATTTTGGGCAGCTTTATTGGCTGCTCTAAAAGCAGATAATGGATACAAAATCAAACCTACTCCCGCTTCTTTTAATTGCTCTACGGTGTACATCTCAATTTTACCAAATTCAGTGATATTTGCTAAAACAGGAATTCCTGTAGCATCTACAAAACTTTGGTAATAAGATAAATCCGGAACGGCTTCTGCAAAGATGAAATCTGCTCCGGCTTCTTTATAAGCTTTTGCTCTTTCTAAAGTTGCTTCAATTCCTTCACTGGCAAAAGCATCTGTTCTGGCGCCAATTACAAAATTTTCATCTGTTCTGGCATCTACAGCTGCTTTTATGCGATCTACCATTTCTTGTTTACTCACCAATTCTTTATTGGGACGGTGTCCACATCTTTTGGCGCCAACTTGATCTTCCATATGCAAAGCAGCTGCTCCATTTCTGATCAATTCTTTTACCGTTCTTGCCACGTTAAAAGCAGAAGGTCCAAATCCGGTGTCCACATCTACCATCAAAGGCAAATCTGTTACATTTGTGATTCTTCTGATATCGATTAAAACGTCTTCTAAAGTAGTAATTCCCAAATCCGGAATTCCTAAAGATCCTGCTGCTACACCTCCTCCGGAAAGATAAATCGCATTAAATCCTGCTTGTTCTGCTAATAATGCATGATTTGCATTAATTGCCCCTACAATTTGTAAAGGTTTTTCTTTCTCCATCGCTTCGCGAAAACGAGCTCCGGGAGAAATTATTCTTGAAGATTTATTCATAAATATGTTTTGAATTTTTAATATAAAATACTTAAACTCAACACTTTAAAAAGCATTCTTTTAAGCTTTATTTTTTCTTAAAATGAACGGCCTCAAAATACATAAATTTTGGATATTATAAAAATACATTCAACTAAACCTTTTAAGTGTTTTTTGAAAAAAATTCTAAATAAAGATAACTTTCTTTTGTTGTTCAGTTTTTTATTGCATATTTGTGTTTACAATTTTTAATCCATGACAATTATTTATACAAATAATAAAGCTATGAAGATGCGCTATCAAAAAGTGCAAGGCTTGTTGTTTGTTTAAATTTATATACTTTAAAAATATTCAATAAGCCTTTGCGAAAGCAAGGGCTTTTTTATTTATAACTATTAAGATGAAAAACTTTTATCGCCGCAATATGATTATGATGAATAAATGCATGAAAATGTATCAACTTTTCTATGGTCAAAAGCGAAAGAGTTAATGCGATAAAAAATTACAATAAATTTCTCAACGTCCTTTTGATCAGCTTCAAAAGGACGTTTTTTTTATAAAACCATCTAATCTAATAATTATATCTCATTTTGAATTTTCTATAGAAAGTTTCAGTTCAAGCAAAACAGATTTAGAAATCTTATCAAGAGATTTTAACCTTTCAGTAAATCATCCAAAACTGATGAAAAACCTGTGTAAATCCGGAAATACAATTGAATTTATCTTAGCGGAATATTCTTACTTTCTGAATTCCATTGCTTATGAAGTTGCAGAAAAATCTGCTATAAATATTTCAAAAATTCATTTTAAAATTCAAGGAAAAATCAACCCGGAATTATTGCTCAAAAATGCTTTTATAAAAAAATCTAATTCACAAAAAATAAAAGTAGAAATCACGCCTTATTCAAATAATTCTTCAGAAGACTTAGAGCTTTGGTTGAAAAAAATAAAAAACAATTTTCTGTTTCATCAAAAACTATATCAGCTAAAACCTATTACTGTGTTATTACAAAAAGAAACCAAAATACTTTTAAAAGCCGGATGAGTTTTTATTTGTTTTAATTTTATAAAGCTTAAGAAAAACAAAGTCATTTCTTCTTTTCTTTCTTAAGCTTTATATTTTATTTCTTAACTTTTCGGTTAAATTTGTCGAAAAAGTAAAACCAATGAAAAAGCTGTTTATTTTATTTCTTTTTTGGATTCCCATAATTTCTTGTAAAGAAAAAACTTCTTCTTCCAATGCAACCCCCTCTCAAGCAGATACTTTACAAATTGATTATGCCAAGGGATTTTCTATTATTGATTATGAAAACTATAAAATCTTAGAAGTCAAAAACCCTTTTCCGGATTCTGATGTGGTTTATACTTATTTATTAAGCAAAAAAAATACAGATATCCCCACTGATATTGCTTATGATGAGAAAATAGAAATTCCGATTAAAAACGCTGTAGTAACTTCTACCACTCATATTCCGGCTTTAGAAAGTTTGGAGGTGGAAAAAAGTTTGATTGGATTTCCGCATACTGATTATATCTCTTCTTCCAAAACCAGAAAATTAATCGAAGAAGATAAAATCACCAACTTAGGAGAAAATGAAAACATTAATATTGAAATTCTTTTGAGTTTACAACCTGATGCGGTAGTTGGTTTTGCTATGAAAGAAAACAACAAAGTATATGCTAATATTTCAAGATCAGGAATTCCTGTAGTTTTTAATGGGGATTGGAATGAAGAAAGTCCTTTAGGAAAAGCAGAATGGATTAAATTTTTTGGTGCTTTATATGATAAAGATGAAAAAGCAAAAGAAATTTTTGACGATATTAAAGAAAACTATAATTCTGCAAAAAAAATCAGCCAAAATGTAGAGAATAAACCTACCGTTATTTCCGGAGCAATGTATAAAGACATTTGGAATTTAACAGGCGGAAAAAGCTGGATGGCAGAATTTATAGCGGATGCAGGAGGAGATTATCTTTATAAAAACACTGCTGAAACCGGAAGCTTATCTTTATCTTTTGAATCTGTTTTCAACCAAGCCCAACAAGCTGAAATTTGGATTGCCCCCGCAGGATTTACTTCTTTTGAAGAAATGCAAAACAACACAAAACACTATGCTAAATTTAAAGCTTTTGAAAATAAAGAAGTTTATACTTATGCTTTGACAAAAGGAGAAACCGGAGGAGTTCTTTATTTTGAATTAGCGCCAAATCGTCCGGATTTAGTTTTAAAAGATTTAATTAATATTTTTCATCCTGAATTATTATCAGATTATGAAAATAGTTTTTTTAAACCTTTAAAATGAATTTAAGAAACAAGCTTATCTACTTTCTTTTAGGAGGATTAATTTTACTCTTATTTTTTCTGATTAATATCAGTTTAGGCTCTGTTTCTATTTCTTTTTCTGAAACTCTAAAAAGTTTATTGGGGCAACCCATAGAAAATCAATCCAATGCTTATATCATTAAAAACTATAGATTTCCCAAAGCTTTGACTTCTATTTTAACCGGTTCAGGATTAGCAGTCAGCGGATTGATGATGCAAACCTTATTTAGAAATCCACTGGCAGGACCTTATGTTTTAGGATTGAGCAGCGGAGCAAGTTTAGGAGTTGCTTTGGTAATTATGGGAAGCGGCGTATTATTCGGATTTTCTTCTTTGGTTTTTTCCAGCTGGAATATTATTATCGCTGCAAGTTTAGGAAGTTTTTTGGTGATGTTGGCCGTGATTTCTGCTTCTTTCAGAATGAAAAACACTATGGGAATTTTAATCATCGGAATTATGTTTGCCGCCTTAACTGGAGCAATTGTAAATATTTTATCCTATTTCAGTCCTTCTGAAGAATTACAAAAATATGTTTTCTGGTCTTTTGGAAGTTTAGGAAATCTTTCTGCTCAAGAGTTATCTATTTTATTTTTATGCTGGACAATAGGATTAATCTTGTGTTTGTTTTCTTTAAAAAGCTTAAACGCTTTACTTTTAGGAGAAAACTATGCAAAAAGCATGGGAATTCAGCTGAAGAAAAATCGTTTTTTAGTAATTATTTCCACCTGTATTTTAGCAGGAAGCATTACTGCTTTTGCCGGTCCTATTGCTTTTGTCGGACTTGCAGTTCCGCATTTAATCCGATTGATTATTCCCACCAGCAACCATCTTGTTTTAATGCCTGCAGTTTTAATTGCCGGAGCTACTTTAATGCTTATTTGTGATACAATTGCACAACTCCCGGGAAGCGAACTTACTTTGCCCATCAATGCGGTAACTTCTATTTTTGGCGCGCCCATTGTAATTTGGCTGATTTTAAGAAAACGAAAATTGGTTTTTTAAACTTAAAAAAATGAATAAAAAAAATCCTATTCTTTCTGTAAAAAACCTCAACATTGGATATCCCAACAAACTGATTGCCAATAATATTTCTTTATCCATTCATAAAAAAGAGCTCATCGCAGTAATTGGAATCAACGGCGCAGGAAAATCAACTTTTTTAAAAACCATCACCGGAGATTTACCTAAAAAATCAGGAGAAATTAAAATTCAAAATCAAGCATTACAACAACTTTCCTCCAAAGAAATTGCTGCTTACATCAGTGTTGTTTTTTCCAATGCTGTTTTTTCGCAAAACTTATCGGTTTATGAAGTGGTTGCTTTAGGCAGAAATCCCTACACCAATTGGTTAGGTTTGCTCAATGAGGAAGATAAAAAAGCTGTTCAACAAGCTTTAAGACTTATTGAAATTGAAGATTTGGCAAATAAAAAATGTAACCAACTCAGTGATGGTCAATTACAAAAAGTTTTTATCGCGCGTGCTTTAGCGCAAGAAACCGATATTATTGTTTTAGATGAACCCACCAATCATTTAGATTTATATCATAAAGCTTTTGTTTTTAAACTGCTTAAAAAACTTTCTCAAAAAACTGAAAAAGCAATTATTTTTGCTACACACGAATTAAATTTAGCACTTCAACTTTGCGATAAAATAATTCTAATCAATAATGAAAAAGCTGTTATAGATTCTCCTGAAAATTTAATTAAAAGCAAAATTTTACAACAATTATTTCCTTCAGATTTAATTCAATTTGATGAATTGACAAAAAGTTTTAAAGTAAATACAGATTTTTAATTAAACTTAGAAAATCTCTATAAAATATACGTTTATTATAAAAAGTTTAAATAAATTTAGACGATTTCAACGGTAACAAAATTCTTGTTTTAAAAATTTGTTTCCGGGGAATTTTCTAAGTATGAAAAAACTGTTTCTATTATTTATCGGACTGATTTTATTAGGTTTTCTGACAATTTTATACACTAATATTTCCGTTCATATTTTTGCAAAAAAGAAAACTTTTTCTTCTGTAGAGGCTATTCCAAAAAATAAGGTGGGTTTACTTTTAGGAACTTCTCAATATTTAAAAAACGGAGAAATAAATCCTTTTTTTCAATATAGAATTGAAGCTGCAGTAGAATTATTCAATCATCAGAAAATAGATTTTATTTTGGTGAGCGGAGATAATAAACATCATAGTTATAACGAACCGGAAGCTTTTAAAAAAGCCTTGATAAAAAAAGGAATTCCCAAAGAAAAAATTGTTTTGGATTACGCCGGATTTAGAACTTTAGATTCTGTAGTCAGAGCTCAAAAAGTATTTGGACAAAATAGTTTTACTATTATTTCTCAACACTTTCATAATCAACGAGCAATTTATATTTCAAGAAAAAACGATATTGACGCCATAGGTTTTAACGCAAAAGATCCTATTGGAAAAACACATGTATATTGGCGAGAATATTTTGCAAAAACAAAAGCTTATTTTGATATTTTATTTGAAACTCAACCAAAATTTTTAGGAGATGCCATCGAAATTAATTAAATATGTTTATTATTAAGGCGAAATCAATTTTATTAGCACGGTTTTTGCTGTATTTTTCGGTATGAAAAAGTTTTTTATCTCCTCACTTTTTATATTAATTAGCTGTTTTCTCTACGCTCAAGAATGGGAAAATGAAAATCATGCTATTCCGGCGGAGAAAAAAGAGGAAAAAATTCAAAAAGAAGAAGTTGTTTTTGAACGTTTACAATTGAGTTCTCCTCTATCTTTTGTGGGACCTTTTGATATTGAACGTTATAAAATAGACATCAATTTAATCGACATTGATTTTTCAAAAAAACCGGAGTATAAGCTTGATATTTTAGCTGTTGGAAGAGCAGAAGAAATGCGAAGAAAAGCCGGTTTAAAAGATATTAAAGCGCCTACGCGTCAGCTTCAACAAATTCGTTCACAAGTTCAGGTTTACGGAATAAGAAGTGATTGGTCAAGAAGTAATGATGATCTTCAATTTGATGGAAGAAGAACAAGAGATGGCGGCATTAGAAATGAAGCTTTGAGAGATATTCGCCAACCTTTTATCAATCCTTATTACGGAAGATTTGGGCGTCCGTATTATCATGATTATTATTACGGAACACCCAGTAACTATTATTTTTATCGAAGATAAATTCCTTCTTTGGGAACAATCTTAATTTGACGGTTTTTATATAAAGTTCCAATTGCTCTTTTAAAACTCTTTTTACTCATTTCTAAAGTTTCTTGGATTTCTTCCGGAGAAGATTTGTCATGCAAAGGCAAAAAGCCATCGTTTTCTCCTAATATTTGCATGATTTTATCTGCATTGGGTTCAATACTTCTATAACCCGGACGTTGTAAAGTAACATCTATTTTTCCGTCTTTTCTAACTTTGGTAATCCATCCTTTGAGTTGATCTCCGGTTTGTAAATCTTGAAAAACATCTGAGTGATAAACCAATCCTTTATGTAGGTTATTAACAATGAGATTAAATCCTAAATCTGTTTTATTGGCAACGATTAAATCTACTTTTTCATAAGGTTCTACCGTGATTTCAGCGTTGTCTAAAAAATGTAAAACTTTGCTTGAAGCTGCCAATCTCTGGGTTTCTTCATCTAAATAACAAAAGATGAGATACCAATGTCCTTTTTGCATAGGATAGGCTTGTTCTTTGAAAGGAACAAAAAGGTGTTTTTCTAATCCCCAATCCAAGAAAGCTCCAAATTCTGTGACTTCCACACAACGTAATTTCGCAAATTCATCAAGAGTTACAAAAGGTTTTAAGGTTGTGGCAACAGGTCTTTCTTCATGATCTAAATATAAAAAAACTTCAATTTCATCGCCGATTTCAAAATTTTCAGGAATATATTTATTGGGTAATAAAACCTCATTCTCTTCTTCATCTGTCAAATAAAGTCCGGGAGGGGCTTGTCGATTTATTTTTAAAGTTTGAAATTGACCAAAGTTAAACATCAAATAATATTTTTTGTAAAGATAGATAAATAATAATCGCTAATGATATATTTTCTTGGCTAAGCGTTTAAAAGAAAAAAGCTACTTATGATTTTCACAAGTAGCTTTTGTATTTATATAAATTCGAAAGATTAATTTTCTTTTTTATAACGATCTATTCCTTCTCTCAACCAATTTCTGTATTCATCTGCATCAGGCATATATCCTGCCGGTTCATTTAAATTGGATTCATCTTCAGGATTGACCAACACATAATAAGGCTGCGCGTGCATCTGATATCTTTCAATTTGAAAATCACTCCATTTATTTCCTACAGTTCTAATTCTTTTTCCGGTGGTTTCACTGGTGTATTGTTCGTCTTCCGGAAGTTTTTCATCAATATCAACATAAAGAGAAATCAGAACTACTTCTTTTTCTAAAATTGATTTGATATCTGAATAACTCCAAACTCGATCTTCCATTTTTCTACAATTCACACAAGCCATTCCGGTGAAGTCTATTAGAATTGGCTTATCAACTTTTTTAGCGTATTCCAATCCTTTATAATAATCTCTGAAGGCTAATATATTTTGTGGTCCGGGCACCATTCCTTCTGCCAATTCATCTTCAACTCCTCCTCCACTTGAACTCACACTTACGTTGGAATACCCCACACCATAAGGAGATTCGCTATAATGTTCCGGGGGTAAATATCCGCTTAGCATTTTTAATGGAGCTCCCCAGATTCCGGGAATTAAATAAATGGTGAAAGCCAAAACCAATAATCCCAATACAAATCTGCTTACGCCAATACTTTCTGTTTTTGAATCATTGGGCAACTGAATTTTTCCGAATAAATAAAAAGCCATCATTCCAAAAATTGCAATCCAAATAGCTAAGAAAATCTCTCTTGGCAATAAATAAGCTTGGACTACTAAGTCTGCATTAGAGAGGAATTTGAAAGCTAAAGCTAACTCCAACATTCCCAACACAACTTTTACAGAGTTTAGCCAACCTCCTGATTTTGGAAGTGTATTCATCCAACCCGGGAATAAAGCAAAAAGTCCGAATGGAATTGCTAAAGCAAAAGAGAATCCTAACATTCCAATAATTGGCGCAATTCCTCCTTGAGAAGAAGCTTGAACCAATAAAGTTCCAATAATTGGCCCTGTACAGCTAAAAGAAACAATAGCTAAAGCTAAAGCCATAAAGAAAATCCCAATTATTCCGCCTCTATCTGCTTGTTTATCTACTTTATTTGCCCAAGAACTCGGTAAAACAATCTCGAAAGCTCCCAGAAATGAAATAGCAAAAATGATGAGCATCAACGCAAATATGATATTGAAAGTCACATTTGTCGATAATTTATTTAAGGAATCAGCTCCAAAAATCCCTACGATTAATGTTCCTAAAACTACATAGATAACAATGATGAAAATTCCGTAAAGAATAGCATTTCTTTTTCCTGCTGCTTTAGTTTTACTTTGTTTGGTAAAAAAGCTTACGGTCATCGGAATCATCGGGAAAACACAAGGCGTCAACAAAGCTGCAAATCCCCATAAGAAAGCCAAAATAAAAGTAGTCCATAAACTGGTGTTATCAGAATCTGAAGAAGATTTTTCTGAACTTTCAGCAGTTTTACTTTCTGTTATTGAATCTTCTCCAAAAGCTTCAAATTCATCATAATTATCAAAGATTTCAGCTTTTTTCTCTTGAAGATCAAAAACCACATAATATTCTTCATTAATACAAACTTCATCACAAACTTGATAAAATAATTCTGCTTTTATAAATCTGGTTTCCTCATCTTTTAGTTTTATTTCTTGAGTAAGTATGGCTTCATTTTCCCAAATGATTTCATCTACTCCAAAAACATCATTGAATTGAGTTTTAGTCGGACTCTCTTCTGTTTCTCCTATGGTTTCATAAGTTTCTCCCTCTTCTAAATATTCTATTTCTAAAGGTAGAGATCCCCCATCGGGAGTATGTTGAGAAAAAATATGCCAATTTTCTTTAATCTTAGCTTCAAAAATAAGTTCAAAAGCATTTTCTTCTTTTTCTTTTACTTTTCCAATCCACTCTACAGGACTTTCTCCTTCTCCACTCATCATATCCATACCGGCAGACATTTCTTCTTCGGCAGGGTCATCAAAATCAGTTTCTACTTCAGCAGATTTTGCTTCTCCAAAAGCTTCAAATTCATCATAATTATTAAAAATTTCGCCTGATTCTTTTTCTAAATCAAAAACGAAATAATAATCTTCATTTATACAGACTTCATCGCAAACTTGATAAAAAACTTCTGCTTTTATATAGCGTAAATCTGAGTTTTCCGGTGTTATATTTTGGGTTAGAACAGCTTTATTTTCCCAAATGATTTCATCTACTCCAAACACGTCGTTAAACTGTGTTTTCGTCGGACTTTCCTCTGTTTCTCCGTTGAGTTTATAATTTTCTTCTGCTGCTATATAATCAATTTCTAAAGGGAGAGAACCTCCGTCAGGCGTGTGTTGAGAGAAGATGTGCCAATTCTCTTTGATTTCTGCCTCAAAAATTAAATCGTAAGAATTATCTGATTTTTTTTCTACTTTTCCTGTCCACTTTACAGGACTTTCACCGGTTTCTAAACCTGGTACTTGTGCATTTAAAACTGCAATTCCAAATACCAACAGAAACAAAGAGAGCAAATGTTTCATTTTCGCCATTCTATTTTTAAAATTTTATTTTCGTTTTTCTCTATTTTGAATTTATTATCTATTTGATGACCAATTATCCAAATAATTTTTCCTTCAGACAATAAAACCCAAGTGTTTTCTTTTTCAAAAAGATTTAATTTTTCATCTTTTAAAAACTTGCTTACCTTTTTATGTCCCTTCATTCCAAAGGGTTGAAATTTATCTCCGGATTTCCAAACCCTTAATTTTAAAGGAAATTTAATTTTATTCCGTGCAAGGTAAGCTATTCGTTTATCAAATGCTGTAACGTTAATAACACTTTCACAAATCAGCTTTCCTGCAGGAAAATCAATTGTTTGGTGTTCTTTTTCAATAATAAATTCTCTTTTTGCTTTTTGTTTTGCGGGTCCTAAAATAAGAAAATCACGGTCTTTTAACAAACGATGAGAAGAAGATAAAACCATTTTACCGGATTCTGCTTCCAATAATTGACAAATATCTTTCCAAGCCGTAAAGTTATAAGGCTTAAAAAGCAAATATAAAACTGCTTTAAGATTGGGTAATTCTTTGAGTTTTTTTATATCGTAAAAAATAAAATCTCCTTTTTGATGCGTAATTTCAGTCTTAAGCCGATTTATATAATTTGTATTTAATTGTTTGGCTTGTTGTAGATTTTTTTTCGTCAAAAGAAAACTATCAATAAAATTCGGGTTTTCTTCTTCAAATTTTGGAATTATATGATGACGGATTCTATTTCTTACATAATCATCTGATGTATTGGTATGATCTTCTCGCCATCGAATATTTTTTTGTTTGGCGAATTTTTCAATTTCTTTTAAAGGAAATTTTAAAAGCGGACGAAGGATTTTTTCATTTTGAGTGGGAATTCCTGTTAATCCTTCTAATCCGGTTCCTCTTAATAAATTAATCATAAAAGTTTCTACATCATCATTGAGGTGGTGAGCTGTGAGTAGATATTGAAATTCATTTTGTTGTAATAATTCTGAAAACCATTGATAACGCAGTTCTCTGGCTTTTAATTGAATTGAAGTGTTTTCAGCTAAATCTTTTTTGGTGTCAATTTTTTTAATAAAAATTTCAACTTTTAATTTTTCTGCTAAGTTTTTTACAAATTCTTCATCTTGATTGCTTTCTTCTCCTCTTAATTGAAAATTACAATGGGCAATAGCAAAATTTAAATTTGCATTTTTACAAAGATGTGTCAACACCACACTGTCAATTCCACCGCTGACAGCAATTATAAATTTATCTTTATATAAATGAGGAAATTTTTTATGAAGATGTTTTTCAAATCTTTTTTGCATAAAATTTTATAAAATTCCTTCATCTGCAAAACTGAAATAAGCGTTTTGTGTGATGATTAAATGATCTAATACTTTAATATCCAAGCTTTCTCCTGCGGTTTTTAGTTTTCTTGTCAAATTTTGATCAGCTCTGCTGGGTTTTAAAGTTCCTGAAGGATGATTGTGGGCTAAAATAATACAAGTTGCAGCAAGTTCTAAAGCTTTTCTGAAAACATTTCTCGGATCTACTAAAGTTCCCGTTATTCCTCCTTTGCTGGATTGTTCTTTATAAAGAATTTTATTGGAATTATTCATGTAAATCACCCAAAATTCTTCATGGTTTAAATCTCCGATAATGGGTTGCATGACTTCAAAAGCTGTTTTACTGGAAGTTATTTTTTTTCTGATTAAAGCTTCTTCTCCTCTTCTTCTTCGTCCTAACTCTAAAGCTGCAATAATAGTTACTGCTTTGGCTTGCCCAATTCCTTTGTATTCCATTAATCTGTTTATGGAAAGACGTCCTAATTCTTTGAGCTTATTTTCTGAACCGGCTAAAATTTCTCGAGCTAATTCTACAGCGCTTTTACTTCTGCTTCCCGAACCAATTAAAATAGCAATTAATTCAGCATCGCTTAAAGCGGTTTTTCCCTTTTCTATTAATTTTTCTCTCGGTCGATCTCCTTCTGCCCAAGAAGTAATCGGGAAATACGTGTTTTCTTCCATCTTGAAAAAGTTTTAGCTGATTTATTTTACTAATATAATCAAATCCAATGATTTAATTCGTCAAAATCTAATCCTCCGTAATTTCCGCTGCTCATCAACAATAAAACTTTATGATTTAAATCTTTGGATTTTAGAAATTTCTGAAACTTTTCCGGATTTGTGTAAACTTTTAAATTCTTATGCTGAAAAGCTTTTTTAATATCTTCTGCTTCAAGATTTTCCAATCCTTTTATTTTTACTGCTTTAGGAGAATAAAAAACCACTGCTTCATCTGCTGCATTTAAAGTTTGCTGATATTCTTTTAGAAAATCTGCATTTAAACTGCTATAAGTATGCAATTCAAAACAAGCTAAAAGTTTTTTATCTGAAAACTGATTTTTTACTGCTTTTGTGGTTGCTTCAACTTTAGATGGACTGTGGGCAAAATCTTTAAAAACAATTGTTTTTTCATTTTCTGCAATTTTTTCCAATCTTTTGGAAGCTCCTTTAAAATCTGCTATGCTTTTATAAAAATCTTCAGCTTTAATTCCTAATTGTTCGCAGATTTTTTTTGCTCCTGCTAAGTTGTTTAAGTTGTGTTTTCCAAATATTTCAATTCCTATTTCTCCGTGATTTGTTTCTAAAAATGTTTTTCCGTTTTTAATCTTATATTTTGGTGTGGAATAAGGAATTTTCTTTGCCGGACGTGTTGATTTTTCAACAATTTCTTTTAATGTTTTATCTTCTTCATTATAAACTAAAACACTATTTGCTGTCATAGTTTCCATGAAAATTTCAAACTGTTTTACATAGTTTTCAAAAGTTGGAAAAACGTTGATGTGATCCCAAGCAATTCCGCTAAGCAACGCAATATTTGCTTGATAAAGATGAAATTTTGGTCTTTTATCAGTTGGAGAAGATAAATATTCATCTCCTTCTAAAAGGATAAAATCATTTTCTTTGGTGAGATGAACCATAGTTTCAAATCCTTCTAATTGTGCGCCCACCATAAAATCTACTTCTTTTTGTTGGGTTTTCAAAACATGTAAAATCATTGCAGTAATGCTTGTTTTCCCATGAGATCCGCCAATTACCACTCGTGTTTTTTCTTTGCTTTGTTCATATAAGAATTCGGGATAAGAATAGATTTTCAATCCTAATTTTTGAGCTTTCAACAATTCAGGATTATCTTTTTTGGCATGCATTCCCAAAATAACTGCGTCAATATTTTTAGTGATTTTTTCCGGAAACCAACCAAATTCCTTTGGGAGAAGTCCGGCTTTTTCTAAACGAGATTTTGAAGGTTCAAAAATAATATCATCACTTCCTGTTACGGTTTCTCCTTTTTGATGTAAAGCTAAAGCTAAATTATGCATGGCACTTCCGCCAATTGCAATGAAATGTATGTGCATATAAGTGTTTGTTTTATTCTGGTTAAAGATATTGATTTCTATTTATTATCAGAATAATTCTTTGTCAAATTGGTTTTAGTTTTTATATTCAGCTGATTAAAAATATTCCTTTTGACAAAAATTCATTCTCATAAAAACAACTTAAAAATTCTGTTTGAAGACAATCACCTTATTGTTGTAAATAAACGCTGTGGTGATTTGGTGCAAGGAGATCGAACAGGAGATAAACCTTTGAGTGATATCATAAAAAGGTATCTCAAAGAAAAATATAACAAACCCGGAAATGTTTATTTAGGAGTTGTTCATCGATTGGATAGACCCACCAGTGGAGTGATTTTATTTTCTAAAACCTCTAAAGCACTTTCCAGATTAAACAAGCTTTTTGCTAAAGATGAAGTAGATAAAACCTATTGGGCTTTGGTAAAAAATCCTCCGCCTAAAAATGAAGATACTTTAGTGCATTATTTAAAAAGAAATTCAAGAAATAATAAATCTTATGCTCATCCTAAAGAAGTAAAAGGAAGTAAAAAAGCAATTTTAAACTATAAGGTTTTACAAAAACTAAACAATTATTATCTTTTAGAAATCAACTTAATTACTGGTCGTCATCATCAAATTCGCTGTCAACTTTCTGCGATAAACTGCCCGATTAAAGGAGATTTAAAATACGGTTTTCCAAGAAGTAATAAAGATGGTGGAATTTCTTTACACGCCAGATTTTTAAGTTTAATTCATCCGGTGCGAAAAGAAAGAATTTCCTTTACGGCTCCTGTTCCCAGAAATGATAATTTATGGAAAGCTGTAAAATCTTGATTAAGCTTGCCACATATCTCTGGTTTCTTTTTTGATATATTCTAATCCGGTGATGCTTGGTGCAGGTTTATCCAACAATTCTGTGAGCACTGCTTCTCTGAATTTATCTGCAGATGTTATTTGCTCGTTCATATTTATTTTACGGATTAAAGTAATGGTTGCATTTTTTGTGGCTCTAATTGCATCCCAACATTCTTCGCTCAAATATATTTGCTGTGTAAGATTATGTTCAAATTCTTGTTCAATAGCTTGAATTAAAACCGTTTCATACAGGTGTTTATCTTCTCCTGATGGTTTTACTCTTACCAATAAACGGCCGGGATCAATTCTTTCTAAATATAATGTCATTCTTTCCAAAGCTTGAATTCTATAAGACAACATATCTTTATGTGTTTGTTTTTTCAGATTATAAATACGTCTGTCTTGTTCATTTCTCACATAGTTTGTGAAAAAATAATAAGCTACATATCCCACTACTATTGTAGGGAGAATTGACATTGCAAAATTCAAAATACTGGTTGAATCCATAAATTTATTTAGGTTAATATCTTACTTTTTCTTTATCTATATCTTCTCGATTATAATGCCCGCCAAGGTAAGGACAATTTCTTAATGCCGCAACTCCTTCAAAAGGAACTTTTTCTTTGTGATATCCATAAGCGGCAGCTAAATTTTTAGTAAAATCTTGATCGCTTAAGTTAATATCTACATCTTCCATCATAATTTCACAAGGATGTTCATATCCGCAAGCATGAGTTATTTCAAGCAATTCTTTTCTGAAATTTTTAAAATAAAAACTATTTCTCACAGATTTATCTTGAATATTAATTCCTCTTTCCAACCATTTGTTGTTAGTGGCAATCCCTGTAGGACAAGTATTGTCGTGACATTTTTGTGCTTGAATACAACCAATACTCATCATTGCTTCTCGGGCAACATTTATACAATCTGCTCCCATAGCAAAAGCCATAGCTGCCGAAGCAGGCAATCCTAATTTTCCGCTTCCGATAAATAAAATTCTATCGGTTAATTCTTCATATTTAAACACTTGATAAATTTCGCTAAAACCAAAAACCCAAGGTAAAGAAACGTGGTCTGCAAAACTTGGCGGAGCAGCTCCTGTTCCTCCTTCTCCCCCATCAATAGTGATAAAATCCGGTCCGCAATTTCTTTTTTTCATCAATTTTGCCAATTCTCTCCATTGTTTCTTTTTTCCTATTGCAGCTTTTATACCCACCGGCAATCCGGTTTCTTTAGCAATATCTTCCACAAAATCTATCAATCCGCTGACATCATCAAAAGCACGATGGTAAGGAGGAGAAATTACATCTTTTCCTTTGGGAACCAATCTTATTCTTGAAATTTCATCATTGATTTTATTGGCGGGCAAAACTCCTCCTTTTCCGGGTTTTGCTCCTTGTGAAAGTTTGATTTCAATAGCTCTGATTTTCGGATTTTTTTTTACCAATTCCTTTAAAGCTTTCATAGAGAAATTTCCGGCTTCATCTCTGGTTCCAAAATATCCTGTTCCGATTTGAAAAACGATATCTGCTCCTTTTTGATGATAAGGAGATAATCCTCCTTCTCCGGTGTTATGATAAGCATTTGCCAATTTTGCTCCAATATTTAAAGAAGTAATCGCTCGCGCTGAAAGACTTCCAAAACTCATAGCAGAAACATTTATCACAGAAGCAGGACGATAAGGTTTTTTACGTTTATTATATGCGCCCATCACTTTTGCACAAGGCACAAAATAAGGATCTTCAAAATTAGGATGATCTTCTGCTAATTTATAAGGAATCATCGCGTTGTTTACAAAAATATATTGGCTGTCATGAATATTTCTATCCGTTCCAAATCCTTTATAATTATTGGCGTTTTTTGCTGAAGTGTAAATCCAAGTTCGCTCAATTCTGTTGAAAGGTAATTCCTCTCTGTTGTTGGCCACAATATATTGTCTTAATTCCGGACCTATGCGTTCTAAAATATATCTGAAATGTCCTACTAAAGGAAAATTATGTTTTATGGTGTGTTTTTTATTAAAAAATATATCCTTAATAACAATTGCCAATAAAATAAGTATTATCCAACTCCACCACGGTAAATTTCCTAAAAAAGCTAATATATTTTCCATAATTCAAAATATTTCCAATTGATAAGCCTAATTTACCAAAAAAAGAAAAGAAGAGAATTATAGCTCGGGTTTATTTTATGAAATTAAAATCATTCCAATTTAGTTAATAACTTCATTTTTGTTAACTTCACGATTTGAAAAAAGCTTAGATTTGAGAGATTATTTATCAGAATTAAATGAAGCTCAACGCGCTCCGGTTGAGCAAAAAGATGGTCCGATGATTGTAATTGCAGGAGCCGGATCGGGAAAAACCCGTGTATTGACTTATCGTATTGCTCACCTGATGAATCAGGGGGTGGATCCTTTTAATATTTTAGCTTTAACTTTTACCAACAAAGCTGCACGAGAAATGAAAGATAGAATTGCGAGTATTGTTGGACCAAGTGAAGCAAAAAATCTTTGGATGGGAACTTTTCACTCCGTTTTTGCCAGAATTTTACGTATGGAAGCTGATAAGTTAGGTTATCCCTCTAATTTCACTATTTATGACACCCAAGATTCTCAACGATTGGTAAATGCCATCATCAAAGAAATGGGTTTGGATAAAGATGTCTATAAATACAAACAGGTTTTTTCCAGAATTTCTTCTTATAAAAACAGCTTAATTACCGTAAAAGCATATTTCCAAAATCAAGAATTGATGGAAGCTGATGCTATGGCAAAAAGACCAAGATTAGGAGAGATTTATAAAAACTATGTGGAGCGTTGTTTTAAAGCCGGCGCTATGGACTTTGATGATTTGTTACTGAAAACCAATGAATTATTAAATCGTTTTCCGGAGGTTTTAGCTAAATATCAAAAACGTTTTCAATATATTTTAGTAGATGAGTATCAAGACACCAACCACTCGCAATATCTTATTGTCAGAGCTTTGAGTGATCGTTTTCAAAACATTTGTGTTGTTGGTGATGATGCACAAAGTATTTACGCTTTCCGCGGAGCGAATATTGACAATATTTTCAACTTCCAAAGAGATTATGACAACGTAAAAACTTATCGTTTAGAACAGAATTATCGCTCTACCAACAATATTGTTCGCGCGGCAAACTCCGTTATCGAAAAAAATAAAACCAGATTAGAAAAAGAAGTTTGGACAGAAAACGATGATGGCGCCAAAATTGTGGTCAACAGATTATTAACCGATGGAGAAGAAGGAAGATTTGTGGCCAGTTCTATCTTGGAAAACAAGATGAACAAGCAAATGAAAAATGGTGACTTCGCCGTTTTATACAGAACAAACGCCCAAAGTAGATCTATTGAAGATGCACTGCGAAAAAGAGATATCCCCTATCGTATTTATGGAGGATTATCTTTTTATCAACGCAAAGAAATCAAAGATGTTTTAGGATATTTAAGACTGATTATCAATCCTAAAGATGAAGAAGCTTTAAAGCGAGTGATCAATTATCCGTCTCGTGGAATTGGACAAACCACTATGGACAGATTAACGCTGGCAGCAAATCATTATAATCGTTCGATTTTTGAAATCATTGAAAATATTTCGCGTATAGATTTAAAAATCAATAAAGGAATTCGCACGCGGTTAACCAACTTCGCCAATATGATTAAAAGCTTTCAAATCAATGCAGAAAGAGAAAATGCTTTTACAATTGCTGAAATGGTGACCAAAAAAACAGGATTAATCCAAGAAATGAAAAAAGATGGAACTCCTGAAGGAATTATGCGTGTGGAAAACATTGAAGAATTGCTAAACGGAATTCGAGATTTTGTTGAAGGTCAAGAAGATGTAGCAGATTCTCGAGGTTCTCTTGCTGAATTTTTAGAAGATGTAGCATTACTTACTGATTTGGATAAAGAAACTCCTGATGAAGATCGAGTTTCTCTGATGACTATTCACTTGGCAAAAGGTTTGGAGTTTCCTTATGTTTATATTGTAGGAATGGAAGAAGATCTTTTCCCTTCTGCTATGAGTATGAATACCAGATCAGAATTGGAAGAAGAAAGACGTTTGTTTTATGTTGCCCTGACCAGAGCAGAGAAAAAAGCTTTTTTAACTTATACAGAGTCCAGATACAGATGGGGAAAACTCATCGATGCGGAACCCAGCAGATTTATAGGAGAAATCGACGAAGAATTTTTAGAATTTATGATTCCTGAAGATAGTTATAAATTCAAACCTTTATTAAACTCAGATATTTTTGGCGAGGTAGATAAAAGTAAATTAAGACAACACAAACCCCAAAGAGGAACCCCTCCTCCTGCTCATAAACCCACAGAAGAACAGCTGAGAAAACTCAGAAGATTAAGACCTAAAAACAGTCCGAAAGCAACAAGGGATAAAAAACCCATCATTAATTTAGAAAGAGGACAAACTGTTGAACACAATCGCTTTGGAATCGGACAAGTAATTAATGTGGAAGGCGCCGGACAAGACAAAAAAGCAGAAATAGATTTTGACAAAGGCGGAATAAAGAAAATTCTACTCCGTTTTGCAAAACTCAAAGTTTTAAATTAAATAATATTATTTTTATACTCATTATTTTAACAAAACCACTATGACTGAATTTATTAAACTTTATGAAGAAAACCCTTCAGAAAAACAAATTAAAAAAATCGCTGATGTATTAAGAAAAGGCGGTTTAGTAATTTATCCTACCGACACGGTTTATGGTTTATTTTGTGATATCAACCACCTTAGTGCATTAAAGAAAATAGCCCAAATCAAAGGAATAAAAAGATTAGAAAAAGCTCATCTTTCTTTTATGTGTCCGGATATGAGCGGACTTTCTGAATATGTGCAAATAAACAATACCAATTTTAAAATTTTAAAACAAAATTTACCCGGACCTTTTACTTTTATTATGCCGGGAAGCAATAGTTTACCCAATGTTTTTAAAAAGAAAAAAACAGTGGGAATAAGAATTCCTGACAACAATATCTGCAATATGTTATTAGCAGAGTTGGGAAATCCTATTATCACAACTTCTATAAAAGATGATGATGAAATCATAGAATACACTACAGATCCGGAGTTAATTTTTGAAAAGTGGGGGAAAATCGTAGATGTGGTAATAGATGGAGGTTATGGTGGAAATATCGCTTCTACAGTTATCGATTTAACCGGAAACAATCCGGAGGTATTAAGAGAAGGAAAAGGAGAATTAAAACTATAAAAACATTTCATAAAATGAGAAACCTTATCCTCTTTCTCTTTCTTATTGTTTTTAATTTTACCCAAGCACAATCCATCGCGGTAGTAAAATACGGCGGTGGTGGTGATTGGTATGCAAATCCGACTTCTTTACCGAATTTAATCGCTTTTTGCAATGAAAACTTAGGAACTAAAATCAATGAAAAACCGGAAACCGTGACTCCGGGAAGCACCGATATTTTTAGTTATCCTTTTTTGCATATGACCGGACATGGAAATGTTGTTTTTGATAAAGAAGAAAGAGAAAACTTAAGAAATTATCTTTTAGGAGGTGGTTTTTTACATATTGATGATAAT
>JAJYSY010000065.1 GCA_021793375.1 Bacteroidota bacterium
TTTTGTTCTATTTCTCCCTTATTTAAATCCACCTGAGAATAGGCATTAAAAATAAATGAGATTAAAAAGATTATACAGAATATTTTTTTCATAATTTTTGTTGTTTTTAATATTGCTCACAACGGTTTGGCGCTTGGCGAGGGTGCGTGAAAACAAGCCGAAAATTAGCGGTTTAACACAGCCCCAAGCAAAAGCCGATTCTTAATTTTTAAATTCTTTCCTAAAATAATTAAAATTAGCTTTTGCGGCAAACGCAAAACCAATTTTCCGTTTTAGAACATTAGCAGCACTCTTGCCAAACGCCGTGTTGGCGGTTCGTAATTTTTTCACTCATTCAAATTAATCGGGATGTTAATCGTTTTTTCCACAGCTTTTCCATACAGGAAACCAGGTTCCCAATTTCCCATTTTTTTTACTGTATTTATGATATTTGTTTTTAATTCATTATTTAAGTTTAAGTCACTTCGAATTTTTGATTGAATTATCTCACCGTTTGAATCAATGGTTAGACTGATTAAAATTCTATCACTTGTTGATTTTTCGCACTCTAATTTTTCTAATAATTCCTGCTTAAATTTTTCATATCCATACTTATATTTAGGGTCTGAAATCCAATTTTTCGTTTGTTCTAAACTGTCAGCAATTGCTTTTGTTTTGAGAAGGAACTTTTCTCCATATTTAAGTTTAAGCTTACTCGTCATTACGGAATCGTAACATTTATAATAAACAGAATCTTCTGGATTTATGAATTTCCTGTTGATATTAAAACTGTCTTTTAGAATATGGAAGTATGTATTTTGCAATGGCTGAGTTTCGATTGAATGCAGGAAGTATTTAGAGTTTTCAAAATCTTTTCTTGCTTTTGACATTGCGTTTTTACAAGTGTCAATTTCCAATGAGTTATATATTATTTTGTTTTGAACAGAAAAATTAGTTTTTGGTTTGGAATAAATTATCAAACAGAAAATAAATAAAACTGATATGTTTGAAAAAATGATTTTCATATTATGACCGCTAACGGGTTGAAAATTGGCGAGGGTGGCATTTTACCGTAAACTTCAACCGAAGCAGGAACTTTGATTTTACAATAAATGTTTAATCGAAGAAGTTTCTGCCACTCTTGCCAATTTTTTTGTTATCTGCAGGCTATTTTATTTATTCAATTTTTTCAAATTCATTTATTATTCTTTTTATATCTTTTTCATTACTAAGAATGTCTGAAAAAAGAATTGCGAGGGTCTGCTTTTTGTTTTTTTCTTTACTATTTATATTCGAATACACAAAACTCATCAAATATTGCGTTTTCATTTTTAATACTTCATTTATTTCTTCTATTTCTGATAAAATTGCAACTTTTTTATAATCAATAAGTTCAATTTTCGAATTAGAAATTGACTTCCAAGAATTCATTTTAACAGTTGGAGTTTGAAATCCATTTACTTTAAGAGCAATGTCTAATACAGTTAAGCTATCGTTATTGCTATAAAAATCGAGAGAATCAATTAGTGATTTTTGATCGGGTATTTTTTCATCAATTGACATTTTTGTTTCATTTAAATCACTTTGGATAGATGTTAAAATCTGATTGACATATTTTGTGTCTTTTTTATTTTCGCTCCAATTCCCGATAGATAAGGCGATTAATATTCCTGCGGTTACCGGAATTATTTCCTTGATGAAATATTTACCATAGTTTAGAAAACGGTTTTTAATACTTTTTTTAGCCATAATTTATTTTAAATAATCTTGAACATCTACCGATTCATATTTTGGGCTTCTTTTTAAAAATTCATTTAAAAATGCCGTGTGAGCGGCCCCCATAATAATAAAAATTCTATCATTTGGTTTTACGGGAATTTGATTTAGATTAGAATAAATTCTCAAATTTCTATGATAAAATTTTGCTGCCTCATCCGCACCTTCAAATTTTCCTTTGGTGGCTCCGTGAGTTAGTATATCGGCATTGACATTGATTAATTCATTGTAAGTTTCGGGTGTGTTCAACCGCTTTAGTTTTTCGATAGTTGAAAGTTTTTCAAGGTCCTGAAGATCTGTTATAAACTGTTGCATATAATTTTTCGCAGTTAAGGTATCTACCTGATTTTGTAATTCGTTGATGATGTTATAATTATAATCTTTAATCTCTCTTTCATCTATCCCGTAAATTTTTTGAACTCCACTCATTTTTCCGAGCTCAAAAGCTATTAATGCAATTTCGCCCCAAGATTGATGGTCATAATGCCCTTCTTTCGTAAACTTCTGATAGTCTATATTTATTTCTTTATTCCCTTCTGGAACGACCTCCACGCAAATAATAGTTGGGTTAAATTTTGACAACATTTTTGAAACCTCATAAGCATCTTTTTTTAATTGGTCTGTATCTAAAATTTCTACTTTGTACTCATCTGGGGTATAACGCATATGAAAAGTTCCGAAATTCAGAACCTTAATTTTTTGCGCAAAAAGGTTATGATTTAAAGATAAAACTAAAAGGATTATAATATATTTTCTCATATAAACTTTATTTTCGCTTGCAGATAACGGTTTGGCTATACGTAGTGCGGGGTTAGAAAGCCGAAATTTCGCCTTACGTCCGAACCTAAGCGAGCCTTTTTTATATTGGTTATATTTCTCCACTAATATACAAAATGCGAGCGATATAGGATGACGGAACTTTGGGTTAAGAGTTCAGCCCGCATTACTTATAGCCAGTGTTAGCATACGTTTTTTCAATTTTCATTTATCCAGTTTAAGAAATCTTGAAAAACATCGTTCCAATGGTCTTCAAACTCTCCGTTTTCCAATTCTTTCTCAAATCCGTGGTCTAAATCAGGATAAACCTCGAATGTTAGGTTGTCTTTTTTATGTCTTATAAATTCAATTGGAATTAAGTAAGCTGATTCTAATGTGACAGCCTGGTCTTTTGTTCCAATAGCGACAAATATAGGTTTATCAATTTGTAATAAGTTTTCAACTGGTGGTTCTGAAAAATGACTCCACCTTTTGTAACTATTATCATCTCCTTGCCAAAATTTATCTGTTGCATCTGGGTTAGACATTATATCTTTTAAATCCGTAAACAATGAATCTATTTTCACTTTAGCTTGCTTTTCCGTCAAGTTTCCTTTATCAACATTTTTTCTGATAAAAGTTACAAAGTCAATAAATTGTGTATTTCCTCCTCCCGACCAATATCCAAAATGAGTTATTTTTTTATTTAGTGTTCCTAATTTTGCAACAACATCACTACCTTCAGAGTGTCCAAAGGCAATTATTTTGTCTATTTGCTTTTCGTTATATTTTTTATATAAGTCGTTTATGACTAAATCCGCTTGATTTGCTCGATATTCAAGTGTTTGATTTTCAAAGTATGATTTTGGAATAGGGAATGATTTGTCCATTTCAGTTGAGAACGGAAATCCTTTTCGTGATATAACAACGAACAAATAATTGTCTGGAATTGTTTCAAAATCAAAAGGCACGGTTGTTCCAATTGAAGCCCCACTATTTTCTTTTTTTATCTGATATAAGGCTTGGGCACTTGAGCCTTGAATATAAAGAAATATTGTGTTTATTGAATCAACTTTCCGCTTTGCATAGGTATGATAGTTTATTGTGTCACTTTCTGTAATTACGGAATGGTGCTTATAGTTCTTTAATTCACTAAATCTTTGTCCAAACAAGGTCGAATTAAAAATCAGAACTAATATTATTGATATCACTGTTTTCATTCTCAAAATGTATGCTAACGGCAAGTATAAGCGTAGTGCGGGTTTTTGAAGACGAAGTTTTCATTTTATCCAAAATTTTATTACTTGACGAATTGTTCGATTTAGCAATAAATCCCGCATTACGCTTATACAATGTTAGCAGCTTTATTTATTCAGATTAAGGTTTTTCATTTCTCCGTTTGGTGTTATTAAAATATATTCTTTCTCATTTGTTGTCGGTTTCTTTTCACGATTAACCACTAATTTTATTTCATACATTACTTGAATTACTGGTTCAAGAATTGTAGGATTAATAACAAAATCAAATTCTTTATCAATTATTGGTTGGTAATATAAAGTTGTCGCTTTATCGGCATTGTTCACATTAGCAGACTTTTTAAGATTAAGAGAAGAGCTATTATATGATTCGTAGGATTTATACATTTCTACTGGTAGCATCATTTTAAATCCATCAATAATTCTTTTTTCGTTCGTTGCAAAAGATGCTCCTAAAATGGCTTCATAATTTTTAATCTTTTCTTGTAAAGCTATTTTTGCCTTATTCGTCAGTTCCTTTTTAATATTTTCAATTGTGGACGAGAAGTAATCAACTCTCACCAAGTCATATATTTCTTGATTTGAAAGAATACTAATAAAATCATTTAATTGATTTGGGTCGGAATATTTAATATGGATATTCTTTTTAAGTTCAAAACCTTTTGGTATTTCATTATAGCTTTTCTTGCTAAATAATTTTTTCTCAACTTCATATTCATAAACAGGAACAAATGAAATCATATCGATATAGGTTTCTGTTCCTTTCTTGAGTTTGATTTGCGATTCAGCTTGGGATAATCTTTTATCAATTAGTTCATTTACTTCTTCAGTCGTTTTACCAACTTGTGTCACACTAAAAATGGCGACATAAGAATCTGCTTTTACGTTTGCCAACCCTTTAACACTTATAAATATGTCAGTTGTCGAAGGTGTACTTATATTAATATTTTGGTCTGGAAATCTGACCTGACTTTGGTAATTTATGTTTCCTGAAACTTGTCCAAATGTTATCTGACTTAAAAAAGACGCAAATATTACTGTAATTATTTTTCTCATTATATTTTTTTTGTTTTTATTGCTGCTAACGGTCTAGTGTATGAGCAGTAGCGGATTAAAGCCCACTAACTTTTCGGTTAGGCACAAAGATAGCTAAAAGGTAGAAACTTTGAGTTTTGCACTTCAACCGCTATTGCTTATACACATTGTTCTCTGCTGGCTTTCTTCCGTTCCGCTTGTCCGTCAGCGTTGGGGAAATCATACTCTTTGCCAAGTTTTGGCTTGTGTGTGGCTTTTGAGCGACTTGGCAAGGTGTATGGTTTTAGTGTTGGATTTTACAGTTTCACCCCTAAGCAATTTGCTCAACTAAAAAAAATGGCTTAGTACTTTTGTGTAGGCAGTCGTTTTCTTAATTCATTTTGGAATAAGTTCATTTTTGTCGGACTAATAATAATTTTTTTGTTATCATTTGTTTTAATTAATAGGTTGTTTTTTAAACTTGTTGAATATGAAGTAGAACCATCCATTGTCTTGCCCAAGTATCCAAAAAAACCTTTTGTGCTATATGTGAAGGATATAGATTGACTTATTTTTGTAACCGTGTTTATCGTATGTAATTCTATTGTTTTTTTTGATAAAATCTTTTTTATGACTAGCTTATTTTTGGTTAATATATATGCAACAGGAAACGAATACAGGACAGCAAATATAGCTGTAAATAAAATAATAAAACCAAATATACTTAAGTTTTTAGAATAAGAAAAAAAGGCCTTAAAAGCAATAGAAATAGACAATAACACTGTTAATGTTACAATTATTGAAATAAAATCAACTTTTGGTAAATACTTTTGAGTCATAATTTATATTAAAAGAATTAAACAATGTGTATGATAGAATTGCAATCATAGCAAAATAAAAACTCCACAATCCAAAAAATAAACCAATGAAGAAATGAAAAAAAAGAGCTATTAAAAACATAATTTGCTTGTATTTTTTTGAATTTGATATAACTGCATAAGCAATTAAAAGCTCAACAAAAAGTACAAGCCAAGTTGAGAAACTCAGAACGTAAGCATTTTTTAACAAAGGTAAAATTAAGTTGCCGATAGAATCATTAAGACCAAAAACAGAATCTGAAAACCAATAATACAAGGCAGTGCCATTTTTCCATTCAATGGAATTAAATTTGCCTACTGATGCAAAAAAATAAATCACAAAAAATTGAATTTTTATGAGTAGGTCAGCAAAAAAGAGGATTGTATTTTTGTAAAAGTTATTGGAAATTTTTGTGCATTTCCAATGGTTAGACCTATTGTCAAAAATTAATATTGGAATTAATAATAAAGTTACAATATGAACTACTTGGTCTCCTCCTTCGATTAACTTTGATGACAATAAAAAGCTATATGCAACCCAAGAGTGTAATATTCCAATTATTCTTGGATAAACACCAACTATAACCAAGGCGAGAATTGTATAACAAAATACTCTGGATATATACAGATTATTAAAAATTTGGAAAATATTCAGACTGAAACCTGTAGGGGCATTATTAAGCTGAATTAATAAATCAAGATTTGTATTAAAAATTAAAGTAGTTAATGTGCAAAGAGCAAGGAAAATTCTCGTTAATGTTAAAGATAATGTGAAATAATCTTTCTTTACGAGTTTTTCTAATGCCTCAATCTTTATTATTTTTTGTCTAAAATTTAGTGATTTCAATTTATACTAAGTTTTATATAATACAGTTTTTTATTGTAAATTATTTCATTTGCAAAATATACCCAAGGATTTATTTCGTAAAGTTGAATAATATATTCTCCTTTCACAAAATCCTGTATTTCAGGCTCATTAAAACTATAGTGATTTAAGCAGTCGGTTTGAACATCATAAATTTGTAGTTCAGACTCAAGCCAATGACTTTCTTTTATCTTCCCAAGGTTTGTTTCAATATAATGAGGTAATAACCTATTTGACTTTTTTAAGCCAAACAAATTTCTCTTATCAGTATTGTATGTATTAACCTTAGATAAAGTTTTATTTTCGCCTATTTCATATATATTGAACCTATATTTTGGTGGTTCTTTTGTGAAAAAAGACCAACCTTGAGGAAAAAAACTTGAAACTAAATTTTTCTTGTGCTTTAATTTTATAGGGTTTTCTCCTACATTGTAGATAAAAACTGAAACAACAAAAAAACAGGCAGATAAAGAAATGATTATAAAAAATAGTTTTTTCATCTTGACTGCGTTTTATATAACAATTATGGTTTCAAGCAAATAATTTGCTTGAAACCATAATAGAGTTACTCCTTAGTTAAATTTATTAATTCAACAACTAGTTGTTGATGTTCAATTGAGGACGCTGCACCTGTAACTTGAATATTGTCATAAATATCCATATTTTTTGTTTCATTAACATTATGTTGATTACAATAAACAATGCCACTACAACAGTTACCACAAACCATAAACCTACACCATAAGTTACGTTGTCATAGTCTGATAAATCTAAATCACCGTCAAATTCCTGAAAATATTCTTCGATATCTATGTTTTCATTAGCTAATTCTGCCTTTGTATAGGAGTGTATTTTTTCGGCAGAATATCGCAAAGCTTCACTTATGACTTTCGCATCACCTGACAGAATATCTTCTTTGAATTGATCAAAAAAAAATTGATCTTCGCTTTGTATGTGTTGTATGACTTTAGCTTGCGACTCTCTATAAGTTGCAATATCTTCTGAACTAAAATTTTGGATTTGTTCACTTATTAAATCTAACTGACCCAATTGATTTGTAACAGGGCCATCAGCAAATATTATAGACCTGAAAAGATCTTCACCTGTAATACTGGCTGGTACGGATTTAAATAAAGCATTTTGGTTATTAGTTACGTTGTTTATAATTTCTTCTTTTCCACAGCTAACAAATAATACTAATGAAATCATTAGCGTAATCATAAAAGGATTTTCAGATATTCTTCTAATAGTTTTCATAATAAAAATGTTTAATTGTTGAAATCTAAACTCTATAAGTTTAAGGTCATTATAGTTTAGCTCGTGGGTCCATCCCACTTTAGACCCGTTGGCATTCATTCTTTGCTTTCAGAGAGTCAATTTACATTTTTTTTGTATTTCCGTAAGTCAGATGGTCTTTAAATTGCTCTGTTTCGGTGTCCAAATGGCTACCAACATCAAGCATATGAGCAATAGTGAATTATATGCCCAACGTTCGGCTTGCTACAAAGATAATAAAATGGCAGAAAATACAAAGGACGTATTATTGGCATATTTTATCAAATGAAAAACTTAAGGACTCTTTACAATTTCTTTTAGTTAATGTGGAAAAAGAGGTTTTTTTTAAGCCCTTTTAATCAATCATATGTTAATATACTTTTATTCGAGCGTTGGCAAGAAATAGCTCTTTTGGTTTTTGAGCGTTGGATTTGCGTGTCGGCAAAAAACCAAATGTGCTGTTTGTGCGGTGGGTTTCAAGCTTGCAGAGAACGGCCCGCATATTGCCGTTCGGACGGGATTTTCAAAAGAAAATTCCAAGCGAGCGACAAAGTTGAAATTTACGAATAAATTTCAAACGGAAGCATTTCGCCCGCCTGACGGCAATATGTTTGTTGTGCACCGTTTTTATTTTGGTAGAAAACGACTATGATCATATAATTTGTTTTCAGCGATATAGTGTTTAATTAAATCAACTATTTGGTTATTTGTAAGATTTTGATTGTATTTGCTTCTTACTATGTTCTCCAATCTACTTAATTCTCCTTGAGGTAAATCTTTATAATATGATAAAATTAATTCTTTATTTGGGTTGTAATCTAAATTTACTTCAGGTAATTCTTCTTGTTCTCTTTCAATGGTTTTAATCACTTTATTTTTCTTTCTTTCAGTTCTAGGAAAAGAATTTGTTCTTTTATTTACCCTGTCTTTTTTAAGTTTTTTAGAGATATCCGTTTCTTTATATTCATTTAATGAGGAAAGAGTGGCAGGATCTATTGTATAGACTTTTTTAAAAATCACTCCGATTAAAGCTGAAAGAGTAGCTAAGAATAAATATTGAATGGCTTGATAGGGAATAAAATTAAGAGAAACAAGTAGGGAAATAATGGCATATCCCATAAATGAAAAACCTAAAATTTTGAATAATTTAGCATCAATTAAGTCAACTTTTCTTATCTGGTTTCCTAATAATATACAAATTAATATAATTGCAAAACTTGAAACAAGAAGCATTATACCGCCTAAAATTGATGAGGAAGCAAAGCTGGTTAAGGGATTAGGACTATCGGCATCTCCAAGGGTGGCATAAACTTGAATAGATTTGTATAAAACTGTACTTGTAAAAAAAGTAACGATGGCTAAAAATATCACATAAGTATTTAGCAATTTATTTGCTCTGTTGAAATTGATGATATGGTTTAAAAAACGTTTAAATATGAGAAGGATGCTTATCCATATTAGTCCGCTCAAGATGGCAAATCCATTTGCTGTGAAGCCGTGCAACCAGGTTCCGTCTTCATAGAAAAAAAACTGATATGAAGAATATATTATTAATAGAATTGAGTAGGCAAAAGCAATCTTTTGGGCGACTTGATAAATTTCGGGAATTTTATTTTCGTTCATAATTTTTTCGTTGGTGTTTTATTTAAATGGTGTACAACGTTTGGCAAATTGGCGATGGAGCCGACTTTTAGCACAAATGTTGAATAGAATTACTAATCTTCAACATTGCACAAAAGTTCAATAGAAGTACTTCACCGGCTCTATTGCCAATTTGTTTG
>JAJYSY010000066.1 GCA_021793375.1 Bacteroidota bacterium
TATTGATAGATTGGCTGAAAAGTAAAAATGAAAATATTCATTGGTTAAATGCCGGCGGAGAAGTTACAGTTGAAGCTTATCAAAATTTATCTTTTGGCGAAGTCAAAAAACATCTGGAGTTTTTAGAAAATTTGAAGAATTATCATATCGATGAAAAAAACCGATTATTTGTCCACGGCGGATTCAGCAAAACTTCAGGAATTGAATATGAATATTACGACTTTGTTTTTTATTGGGACAGAACTTTATGGGAAACTGCTTTGGCAACCGATAAAAACCTAAAACCTGATGATGTCAGATTTCCAAAAAGATTTAAGTTTTTCAAAGAAATGTTTATCGGTCACACTCCAACTACAAAAATCGGATTAACTCAACCTGTAAAAGCTTTAAACTTATGGAATGTTGACACCGGAGCAGCTTTTAAAGGGCCGATTTCTATGATGGAAATCAACACCAAAGAAGTTTTTCAAAGCGATCCTGTTTATACTTTTTATCCCGATGAAGAAGGCAGAAATAAAAGAAATATTTAAATTAAGATTCCCAAAATTTATCTTCCCACTCTTCTGTTTTTGAATTTATTTCTTGATGAGCTGTTTCAATTTTTTTCAACTCCTCCGGCGTAGCTTTTTCTTGAATTTGTTTTAATAAAACCCTTTCTTCAAAACGGATAAATCTTCCTATTTCTTCTTCTATTAAATTTAAAGATCTATAAATATCTTCCTCTTCTTTTATCAGTCTTTTTAATCTTCTATGATTTGCCAATGCTCTTTTCACACGCACATTTTCCAATCCTAAAATCGGAAAAACATATTCTTTTTCAATATTAAAATGTGGCAATATATATTGTTCAAAAAACCAATCTGCATAAGCTTTTAATCGTTTGATTTCTATATCGTTTCGCAAACCTTCTGCTAATTTCCAACCAAACAGCAGAAATTCATAATGCTCTTCGCTTACTTTTTCTAATTCCTCCACAAGTTTTTTAGATTTTTTCTTCATAATTCATAAACTCCTTTTCAAAATTATTAAAAATAAAGAATAAATTCTGCTGAAAGGATTTATATAAAATCACTTTAAATAATAGAAATCACTAAAGTTTCAATTTTATTATTAAAAACAGAACTATTATATTTTCTACTTTCCTTAAAACAAATGAATTCATTTTCAAAAATTTCAACTTATTCTTCTTTATTTTAATAATTGATATTTCATTCTTAAGTTTCAAATCCTTAACTTTGCAACACTTAAAAAAACAAGACGCAGATTATGTTTGATAATTTATCAGAAAAGTTAGATAACGCCCTTCATGTACTGAAAGGTCATGGCCAAATTACAGAAGTAAACGTTGCCGAAACTTTAAAAGAGGTTAGACGTGCTTTGGTGGATGCTGACGTGAATTACAAAACAGCAAAAACTTTTGTCAACACGGTAAAAGAAAAAGCCCTTGGTCAAAATGTTTTAACCACCTTAAAACCGGGTGAGTTAATGGTTAAAATCGTAAAAGACGAATTAACCGAATTGATGGGTGGAGAAACCGCAGAATTAGATCTTTCCGGAAAACCAAGCATAATTTTAATGTCCGGTCTTCAAGGAAGTGGTAAAACTACTTTTTCCGGAAAATTAGCTAATTTTCTAAAAACCAAAAGAACAAAAAAACCTTTATTGGTAGCTTGTGACGTTTATCGTCCTGCTGCTATTGATCAGTTGCACGTTGTTGGTGAACAAATCAGTGTAGAGGTATATAGCGACAGAGAAACCAAAGATCCTGTAAAAATTTCTCAAGATGCTATCGCTCACGCTAAACAAAACGGACATAATGTGGTGATTATTGACACCGCCGGTCGTTTGGCTGTGGATGAGCAAATGATGAATGAAATTTCAAACATTCATAAAGCTATTCAACCTAATGAAACGCTTTTTGTGGTAGATGCCATGACAGGGCAAGATGCGGTAAACACAGCAAAAGCCTTTAATGATGTCTTGGATTTTGAAGGAGTTATTCTCACTAAATTAGATGGAGATACACGAGGGGGTGCAGCGATTTCTATTAAATCTGTAGTCAACAAACCGATAAAATTTATCGGTACAGGAGAAAAAATGGAAGCCATAGATATTTTCCACCCAGATCGTATGGCTGATCGTATTTTAGGAATGGGAGACGTTATTTCTTTAGTAGAAAGAGCCCAAGAACAATATGACGAAAAAGAAGCCCGAAGAATCCAGAAAAAGATTGCTAAAAATCAATTTGGATTTGATGATTTCCTAAAACAAATTGAGCAAGTCAAGAAAATGGGAAATATGAAAGACTTGATGGGAATGATTCCCGGGGCCGGAAAAATGCTTAAAAATGTAGATATTGATGATGATGCTTTTAAAGAAATTGAAGCTATTATCCATTCTATGACTCCTGAAGAACGCGCTCAACCCAAAATTATAAATGCCAGCAGAAAAAGAAGAATCAGCCGTGGAGCCGGAACTCAAGTCAGAGAAGTTAATCAATTGATTAAACAATTTGACCAAATGAGTAAAATGATGAAAATGATGCAAGGAGGAGGCAGAAAGAAAATCATGCAAATGATGCAAGGTTTAAAATAAACAATCAGTAAATTAAGTTTATTTTTCAATACTTATTTCTGAAACTAAATATTAAAATATGACAATCCTTGATGGGAGAAAAATGAGTAACATCATCAAAGATGAAATTGCTCAAGAAGTTCAAAAAATTAAAGAAAAAGGAGAAAAAGTTCCACATTTAGCTGCGATTATTGTAGGAGAAGATCCTGCAAGTCAAAGCTATGTAAGAAGTAAAGACAGAGCTTGCAAACGGGTGGGTTTTGAATCTACAATCATCAATCCTCCGGCAACAATTTCTGAAGAAGATTTAATTTCGCAAATTGAAAAGTTAAATCGAGACAAAAATATTGACGGATTTATTGTACAACTCCCCCTACCCGATCATATCGATGAACAAAAAGTTTTAATGTTGATTGATCCGGATAAAGATGTAGATGGTTTTCACCCGATGAATTTCGGAAAAATGGCATTGGATTTACCTTCTTTTATTCCTGCTACACCTTTCGGAATTTTGGAATTACTTAAACGCTATGAAATTCCTACTCAAGGGAAAAATACGGTGGTAATCGGCAGAAGCCATATTGTGGGCAGACCGATGAGTATTTTAATGAGCAGAAAAGATAATCCGGGAAATTCTACCGTTACCGTAACACATCGCCACACCAAAAATTTAAAAGAAATTTGCTTAAATGCTGATATTCTTATTGTAGCTATCGGAAGTGCTGATTTCTTAACAGAAGATATGGTAAAAGATGGCGCTGTAGTTATTGATGTGGGTATTAACCGCGTAGAAGATGCAAACGCCAAAAGAGGATATGTTTTAAAAGGTGATGTTGATTTCGAAAAAGTAAAGAAAAAAGCTTCTTTCATCACGCCTGTTCCTGGTGGAGTTGGTCCGATGACTGTTACGATGTTGATGAAAAACACTTTGTTGGCTCGTCAAAAACATCAAAAATAAAAATAGTTTTAAAAACTTTTAGACAAGTTGATTTTACAATGGAAAAAACCATTAAATTTATTTGGGATTACTATGGTGAACCTGCTGCAAAAACAGCGGAACACCATAGTATTCACTTGATGGAATTTGCCAAAGCAAAAGAGTTAAAAATACAAAAAACAGGTTGGGAAGAACTAAAAGAAAATCGCGCTATTGCTTTTATTTTATTACCTGAAAATGACGCAAAAAATTTAAAAGATATTTTACGTCCTAACAGAGCTGAATATTTTAAAGAAAAATAATTTTATTCCCACAAAATCATTTTTTCCTCTTCTTCTTTTGTGATTAAATCTCTGTATTTAAAATATTGATTTCTTCCTTTTTTAGTAAATCGAGAAACACTGGTGGTTTTTAAAACACCATAATCCAAAATCATTCCGGCTTCTTTAGATTGATGAAATTTCCACAACAACTCCGAAAGATTTTCAGCTTGTTGATTTTCTTTTAAAAATGTTTGAAAATTCATTTCTTTTTTCACGTGTTCTTCCAAAGAAAAAGTCATCGCAGAAGACCAAATATGAGGTTCTTTTGCCGCTTTATTATTCAGATATTTTTTCTCTCCATCCCAAATTACCTCTATAATTTCCATTTGATTTTCCCAAGAAAAAATAACGCCAAAAAAAGCTTCAATTCCGGTGAAATCATAATTTTCAATAGTTTTTTTCAAATCTTTTGCTGCCAATAATTCTTTGACTACCAATCCTCTGCTTTTTCGATAAGAAATCGCTCTTTTATGTCTTTTAAAAGCACCGTTTAACAAAGCCATAGCTCTTTTTTCTTTTCCAATACCAAACCAAGTTCCTCCTGCTCTTTTATCTTTAGGATAAAACAATTGGGAATTTAATTCACTATAAACTTTTGGAAATTTAGCCGGACGATTTACAGATTCATCTCTATTATCTGTCAATATAAAATTTAGCTCATCCCCTATTTGAGGAACATAAGTTAGCGTACACATTATCAGCGGATTATAATACTGTTTCTTATTCTCATAAACTTAACACAATTTAGTAAAAACTTATTGTCTTCTGCTCTTAAATATTTATAAAAATCAGTATATTCCCACGAAATTATAAAAACCATTTAAAAACACATATAATTATGGCTAAAGGATTTTTTCATGTTCCAAAAGCAGTAAATGAGCCGGTGAAATCTTATGCACCAGGAACCCCAGAACGAGAAGAGGTTTTAAAACAATATGAAACTTATTACACCACAAAGTTTGATATTCCTATGTATATCGGTGGAGAGGAAATCAGAACTGATAATACCCAGAGAATTGTTGTTCCTCACGATCACCAACATGACCAAGGAGTTTTTCATCTTGGAGAAGAATCTCACGTTCAAAAAGCAATCGATACTGCTTTAGAAGCTCGCAAAGAATGGGCAAAACTTGAATGGGAACAAAGAGCGGCTATTTTCTTAAAAGCTGCAGAACTTATTGCCGGACCTTACCGTCAAAAAATGAATGCTGCAACAATGATTGGGCAATCAAAAAATATTTTTCAAGCAGAAATTGACTCCGCTTGTGAAATTGTAGATTTCTTACGTTTTAACGTAGAATTTATGACTGAAATCTATAACGAACAACCAGAATCTGATTCTTTTGCTTGGAATCGTACAGAATATCGCCCTTTAGAAGGATTTGTTTATGCAATTACTCCTTTCAACTTTACTGCAATTGCAGGAAATTTACCTACTTCTGCTGCTTTAATGGGGAATGTTGTAGTTTGGAAACCCAGTAAACACCAAATGCTTTCTGCTTATGTTTTAATGGAAGTATTTAAAGAAGCCGGTGTTCCTGATGGTGTAATCAATATGGTTATGGGAGACGCTGAAATGGTAACTAATGTTGTATTAGACAGTCCTGATTTCTCAGGAATTCACTACACGGGAAGTACAACTGTTTTCCAAGGATTATGGGCAAAAATCGGAAAAAACATCCAAAAATATAAAACTTACCCTCGCATTGTAGGAGAAACCGGTGGTAAAGACTTTATTGTTGCACACCCTTCTGCAAATCCAAAACAAGTTTCTACCGCTATGTCTCGTGGAGCTTTTGAATTCCAAGGACAAAAATGTAGTGCTGCTTCAAGATGTTATATCCCAAAAAGCTTATGGGCAGATGTTAAAGAACAAGTTATCGCTGATGTAAAATCCTTTAAAATGGGAGTTACCAACGACATGAGCAACTTCATCAATGCTGTTATTCACGAGCGTTCTTTTGATAACTTGGCAAAATACATCGACCAAGCCAAAAAAGATGATAATGCAGAAATTATTGTTGGAGGAAATTATGACAAATCAAAAGGATGGTTTGTTGAACCCACAATTATTGTTACTACAGATCCTAAATATCCTACTATGGAAACTGAATTATTCGGACCTGTTTTAACTGTTTTTGTTTATGAAGATGAAGCTTGGGAAGAAACGCTAAAACTAATTGATGAAACCAGTATTTACGGACTTACAGGAGCTATTTTCTCCGGATGTCGTTATGCTGCTGCTCAAGCAACTGATAGGTTAGAAAATGCTGCAGGAAACTTCTATATCAATGACAAACCAACAGGAGCTGTGGTAGGAAAACAACCTTTTGGTGGTGCTCGTGGAAGTGGAACTAACGATAAAGCAGGATCTAAAGCAAACTTAATGCAATGGATTTCTATGAGAACTATTAAAGAAACTTTTGTTCCGGCTGAAGATTATAGATATCCTTTCTTAGGAGAATAATTTCTTCTGCTTATATAAATCAAAAAACAACCGGCTCAGAAGTATATTTTTGAGCCGGTTATTTTTTTGAGTATTCTTTTAGAGAAATAAGGTAAATATTTATTTAAAAAAGTGAATACTTTCTCTACTCTAAGTACTCATCTTCTTCAGTTTATCGGCTATTAGAGAGTGTAATCCAAAATTCAATTTCCACTTCTTGATATCATTATCTTAAACAAAAATATAATAGACCTGCTATCAATTCTATCCTAAGTCAACCCGACAATCACATAGAGTTAATTTCGTACACTATCTTTTCAATTTTCCTAACTGAAATAAATATTATTCATATACGTGTATACCATTACTCTAAATAACATTTTGAATAGATGACTCGGTCGGCTCTATTTATTTAAAATAAACTCCCTCAAGTAATTTTAAATCTAATTGCTTAATCACATTGTTAACAGTTCGAATAGGATAATCTTCTATCATAAATTCTTTTAATAGAGAGAGGAGAGAAAAAAACTTATTTCACTGTTGGCAATACTCTTATAAGTTAACACTCACATTACTGATGTTCAACCACATAAATACAATCAACCAATAATTTCAACAAGAAGAACATTAAATAATTAATTATAAAAAATAAAAGCAATTGTCTTTGATTTTGTGATAACTGCTTAAAATTTACTCGTTATTATTCTTTTTACTTAAACTTGAATTACGCCTAAATTGAATTCTTTTTCTATAGGTGCGTGATTGGCTACTTCAATTCCGGTGGAAATCCAATTTCTGGTTTCTAATGGATCTATTACTGCATCTGTCCATAACCTTGCTGCTGCATAATACGGACTGATTTGCTCATCGTATCTTGCTTTTACTTTTTCATAAAGTTCTTTTTCTTTTTTCTCGTCGATTTTTTCTCCTCTTTTCTTTAAAGAAGCTTTTTCGATTTGCAATAATACTTTTGCAGCAGAATTTCCGCTCATCACAGCTAATTCTGCACTTGGCCAAGCAGCGATTAATCTTGGATCATAAGCTTTTCCGCACATGGCATAATTTCCTGCCCCATAAGAGTTTCCGACTACAATCGTAAATTTAGGAACTACAGAGTTAGCCACTGCGTTTACCATTTTGGCACCGTCTTTAATAATTCCGCCGTGTTCAGATTTACTTCCCACCATAAAACCGGTAACATCTTGTAAGAAAACTAAAGGAATTTTCTTTTGGTTACAATTGGCAATAAATCGAGTAGCTTTATCGGCAGAATCACTGTAAATTACTCCCCCGACTTGCATTTCTGAAGGTTTTGTTTTTGCTTTTGTAGTTTTTACGATTTTTCGTTGATTGGCTACAATTCCGACTGCCCAGCCGTCAATTCTGGCATATCCGGTAAGAATGGTTTGTCCATATCCTTCTTTATATTCTTCAAATTCAGAGTTATCTACCAAGCGTTTGATGATTTCACGCATATCATATTGATCTACGCGAGAGTGTGGTAAAATTCCATAAATTTCTTTAGGATCTAATTTTGGTTTTACTGCTTTTTTACGATTAAATCCGGCTTTATCAAAATCGCCGATTTTATCCATGATTTTCTGAATTTTTGTCAAAGCTTCCTGATCATCTTTGGCTTTATAATCAGTTACGCCGCTGACTTCACAATGTGTGGTGGCTCCGCCTAAAGTTTCGTTGTCGATTTCTTCGCCAATAGCAGCTTTTACCAAATAACTTCCTGCCAAGAAAATACTTCCGGTTTTATTAACAATTAAAGCTTCATCGCTCATAATTGGAAGGTAAGCTCCTCCGGCAACACAGCTTCCCATCACTGCGGCAATTTGGGTGATTCCCATACTGCTCATCACGGCGTTGTTTCTAAAAATTCTTCCAAAATGTTCTTTATCCGGGAAAACCTCATCTTGCATAGGCAAGAAAACTCCTGCACTATCCACCAGATAAATAATCGGCAAACGATTTTCTATTGCAATTTCTTGTGCGCGTAAATTCTTTTTTGCAGTCATCGGAAACCAAGCTCCGGCTTTTACGGTGGCATCATTGGCTACAATAATACATTGTTTTCCGGATACTTTTCCAATTTTTACTATTACTCCGGCGCTGGGGCAACCTCCAACATCTTCATACATTTGATCTGCTGCAAAAGCACCGATTTCTATGGCTTTTTCTTTATCATCCAACAAAAAATCAATTCGCTCTCGAGCGGTCATTTTTCCTTTGGAGTGGTGTTTTTCAATTCTTTTTTCTCCTCCTCCTAAGTAGATTTTTTTTAATTTATCTTTAAGTTCAACGACTTTTAGTTTATTTTTATCTTCGTTTTTGTTGAATTTTATATCCATAGTATTTTTAATTTACTGTAAAATTAACTTAAAATCAATATATTTAATTTATTTCAAAAAAGTTATTCCACTTCTTCTATTTTTACTTTATAAACTGCATCAAATAAATTGAAAACTTTTTCTGCTTCTTTTTTTCTAACTTGAATAAAAACTTGACAATCAATTTCTAATATTTGATTGATTATATTTAAATTTTCTCGGTTTACAATTTCCATCACCTTACTCATTTCAGGATAATCAAAGGAAATTTTAAACACCACATCAATAGTTTTGGTTTTTATTTCGGCTGCTTCTAACGCCAGTTTTGCAGATTCTTTATAAGCGGTAATCAATCCGCCTACTCCTAATTTTGTTCCGCCGAAATATCGCACAGAAACCACCAAAATATCAGTTACATCAAAAGCTTGTAATTGTCCATAGATTGGCATTCCTGCAGAATTGGAGGGTTCTCCGTCATCATTGGCTCTGTAACGATCGTAGTTTTTCCCTAATTGCCAAGCATAGCAATGATGTCTTGCTTTGTGGTGAATTTCTCTCAAATTTTCGAGATGTTGTTCTATTTCTTCTTCATTTTTAACCGGAAAAGCATAGCCATAGAACTTGCTTCCTTTATCTTTATAAAGTGTTTCTTTT
>JAJYSY010000015.1 GCA_021793375.1 Bacteroidota bacterium
TAATCCTTGAATTTTATCTTCATCTCATTGATTTTCAAAGCATGAAGATACTAAATCTCTACGATTTCTCCTAATAATTAATCTTAGAAAAAGAAAAAAGCTGCCCCAGTTATGAGACAGCTTCTTAATTTTTATATCTAATTAAGAAACTTCTTAATCTACTAAAACAATTGCTTTATTGTTATTCATTTCTATAACTCCTCCTGAGATTTCAAGCGTGAATTCTTCTTTATTTCCTTTAAAGAAATTACCTTTATATTCTTCGGTTATTTCTCCGGTTAATTTAAACCGAACAAAACCTTTTTCCAATACAGAAACAATCGGAGCGTGATTATTTAAAATCTGAAAAGTTCCATCAATTCCCGGAACTGTAACAGATTCCACTTCTCCTTTTAACAATACTCGCTCTGGGCTAACAATTTCTAATTGCATAAAATTATTTTTAAAAATTTATGATTCTGCAATCATTTTTTCTCCTGCTTCAATTACTTCTTCAATTGTTCCTTTTAAGTTGAAAGCAGCTTCCGGAAGGTGATCTAATTCTCCATCCATAATCATATTAAATCCTTTGATCGTATCTTTAATATCAACCAAAACTCCAGGCAATCCTGTAAATTGCTCTGCTACGTGGAAAGGTTGAGATAAGAAACGCTGAACACGTCTTGCTCTACCTACTGCCAATTTATCTTCTTCTGACAATTCCTCCATTCCCAGAATAGCGATAATATCTTGCAATTCTTTATAGTGCTGCAACAACTCTTTTACGCGTTGTGCACATTTGTAATGTTCTTCACCAATTACGCTTGGCTCAAGAATTCTTGAAGAAGATTCTAACGGATCTACCGCCGGATAAATTCCTAATTCTGCAATTTTACGAGACAATACTGTTGTTGCGTCCAAGTGAGCAAAAGTTGTAGCCGGTGCCGGGTCAGTTAAGTCATCCGCAGGAACATAAACTGCTTGAACAGAAGTAATAGATCCTTTTTTGGTTGAAGTAATTCTTTCCTGCATCGCTCCCATCTCAGTTGCTAATGTTGGCTGATATCCTACAGCTGAAGGCATACGCCCTAATAGTGCAGACACCTCAGATCCTGCTTGCGTAAAACGGAAAATGTTATCAACGAAGAATAAAACATCTTTTCCTTGTCCGTCTCCTGCTCCATCACGGAAATATTCTGCTATTGTCAATCCTGAAAGTGCAACGCGCGCACGTGCTCCCGGAGGTTCGTTCATCTGACCAAAAACGAAAGTAGCTTTAGATTCTTTCATCGCTTCTTTATCTACTTTATTAAGGTCCCAACCGCCTTCTTCCATAGACTCTACAAAATCATCTCCATATCTGATAATTCCAGACTCTAACATCTCGCGAAGCAAGTCATTTCCTTCACGTGTACGTTCTCCTACTCCGGCAAATACAGAAAGCCCTCCGTGTCCTTTTGCAATGTTGTTGATCAATTCTTGAATCAATACCGTTTTTCCTACTCCTGCACCACCGAACAATCCAATTTTACCTCCTTTAGCATAAGGCTCAATTAAATCGATTACTTTAATTCCGGTAAACAACACTTCTGTTGAAACTGATAATTCATCAAATTTTGGCGCCTCACGGTGAATTGGCAGTCCGTCTTTTCCTTCTTTAGGAAGTGCCTCCATTCCGTCAATAGGATCTCCGGTTACGTTAAAAAGACGACCGTAAATATTTTCTCCTACCGGCATTTGAATAGGCGCTCCGGTTGCTTTTACTGCTGCACCACGACTTAATCCGTCTGCTGAATCCATCGCAATAGTTCTTACCGTATTCTCTCCTGTGTGCGATTGAACTTCAAGCACCAACACTGATCCATCTTCACGATCAACGTGTAGGGAGTCATAAATTTTCGGTAATTCTCCGTTATTGGTTAAATCAAACTCAACATCGATAACCGGACCGATAATCTGAGAAATCTTACCTGTACCTGTTGCCATTATCTCTTTTATTTTAAATTATATAAATTATAAAATTCACTTAGAATTTTCGGTCGCGAAGATACTCTTTTTTTTTAAAACAATACTCTTACACAAATAAAAATTAGCGACTTATCAACAAGATATCAACCGTTTATTTTAAAAATATTGCTCAAGCATTGATTTCATTAAAAAAAGGGAAGTCTTTTTATCAACTTCCCTTTTTTGAAATATTTTATAACTTTTCTTTATTTGGGTTCCGTATAATAAATTTCTAATTTTAAATTTTTACCGGATGGCGCTTGCGGACCATATAACACTGTTCCGTTTCTTGCTATAACAGAAGCACTTGGCGCGCGTTTAACTTTTTCATCTCCGGTCTCAATTTTTGACATTTCATCTATGTTTACGTTTTGAGAAACCGCCAATCCTAAACGTGTATTTGTAGAATCATTATGAATGATATCATTCACATAATTGGTAATTTTCATCTTATAATAAGTTCCCTTATCATCTGATTCCATTCTTCCCATATGAACAGTTCGAGAATTTAACACATCGTTTTCCTTTATTCCTGAAGCAATAGCATAGTCTTTTAAAACTTTGCCATTATTTACATCATAAATAAATAAACGTTCCGGTCCTTTTTGGCTTCCCATCATTTCGTCTTCATTTACATAAAACTTAAGGTTTGCTTCATTGATTAACCAATCTGTTTCTCTCAGAGAATCCAATTGATTTTCATCTGTAAATAAATCAATTACTGCCAAAGAACCTTCTCCTCCTTTAACATAAAGATGTTCTGAACCCGGTAAGTTTTGATATTCTGTTTCAAAAACATTTACTGTTTGACGAGCAAAATTCAACTTATATGTACTGTAACGATAATTCTGCTCTTCATTTTCTTCATCAGCTCCTTCTCTTTCATTTTTATAATATAAATGTATTCCCGCATCATCTGATCTGAAATCCAACAGACTAAAAAATCCATCATCTTGTAATTGCTCTGACTTTAAGTAAACCCCTCTGAAATAATCTGAAAAATTTGCATTTGTCAAAAGATTTGAAGAACCTTCTTGATCCATAATTGCATTTTCAAAATATTCCACCGGTAATTTCACTCTAAGCTGCGGACTCAATTTTGTGGTGTCTTTTTCTCCTTCTTCAGGATTTCTTTTTGGTGTTACTAAAATCACCTCATCTTTTGAAGGTTTAAAACTATTGGTAGTAAACAACGGTTCATCTTCAAGATTTTGCTCAAATTTATCCATCTCATCTGAATAATAAGCTTGAGGTTCATAATTTTCTGTCGGATCATAATCTCTTAAAAAGTAATTTGATCTGTAAACAGAAAGTTTTACCGTTCCACTTCCAAACACAGAATCCAAGTCGTATTTGCTTTTAAAAGTACTTTGTTCTTTTACAGTACTAAAAAAAGGAACAGCTAACACTACACTATCCAAAATAGGATCGTCTCCAAAATCAGGATTTTCTCTTGATAATGATAACTGCGTCAATACGTTTGCTGTTGTTTTTCCATACAAAGGGTCATTATATACCCCCAATGCATAACTGGAAAGATTACTGCTTTTTATTCTGTTGATCTTTTCACTGTGTGCTTCTAAAGCTGTATGATCATACAATAAAGCATCAAAGTTGTTATGATCAACTATTGAACTTCCGATTTCATTGAAATCATCATTACAAGCAATAAAAGAAATAATTACAGCGGTAAGAATCGCTATGCGTTTCGTTACATTTTTTAAACTCATCGAGTTAGTCTTCTTTTTCTTCGTTTAACACTTCAGTTATATAGAAATCGCGATAAGCTTGTGCAAAATCTATTTTAGTTTTATAGTCTAAGGTTGGAAGATCTTTTTCTTCTATATATTTATTAAGAGATTCCGGCAACTCTTCACTTCCTCTGATTACAGCATCTGAATTATCAATAGCTGTTTTCATCAAGGCTTCAAAAGTTGGGTTTTTCAAGTGTGCAACACGTTCTTCATCCAATCCATCAAACAGCACTTTCTCTTCCATATCTGCATCTAAAGTTCCTTCAAATCCATTATTAAAAACAGAAGTTACTATTTTTGAATTCACAAACAACGGTTCATTTCCATAATAGTTCCTCATATATAAAGGCAGTAGAGAAGCCATCCATCCGTGAACATGAATAATATCCGGAGCCCAGTTTAATTTCTTTACTGTTTCAATTACTCCTTTTGTAAAGAAAATCACTCTTTCATCATTATCCGGAAACAAGTTTCCGTCTTCATCAGTAAAAGTTGCTTTTCTTTTAAAATAATCTTCATTTTCAATAAAGTAAACTTGCATACGTTCTTTCGGAATGGTTGCTACTTTAATAATCAAAGGCATATCTAAATCATTGATTACCAAATTCACTCCTGACAGCCTGATTACTTCATGTAACTGATGACGCCTTTCATTGATTACACCAAAACGCGGCATAAATATTCTTGTTTGACCTCCATGACCATTAACCATTCTTGGAGCTTCAAAAGACATTGATGACATTTCAGTTTCTGGAAGAAATGGTAACACTTCCGATGACACATACAAAATTCGTTTATCTTTCATAAATTGCGCAAAACTTTGATTTGTTTATTTTTAAGTATGCAAAAATACGAAATTTTATGCACTTTATCAGGAATATATTAATTTTGCATTTTTTAAACATATAATAAGTGGATTTAATACACCATAAAAACGCACTAAAATCTCTTCTTAAACAACGAAGAAACCAAAATAATATTGTAGGGTTTGTCCCTACCATGGGCGCTTTGCATCAAGGCCATCTTTCTTTAATCTCAATTGCACAACAACAATGCGATCTTGTAGTTGTCAGCATTTTTGTCAACCCTACTCAATTTGACAATGCAGCTGATTTAGAAAATTATCCCAGAGGATTAGAAGAAGATTTGCATAAACTCAAAGAAAATTTTGATAATCTGATTATCTTCGCCCCACATACAGAGGAGATTTATGATAGTCAACTCACTTCAGAAACTTTTGCGTTCGGAGAATTGGCAAAAAAAATGGAAGGTGCTTCTCGTGACGGGCATTTTGACGGCGTAGGAACAATTCTAAAAAAGTTTTTTACCATAATTCAACCCGATAAAGCGTTTTTTGGAGAAAAAGATTATCAACAGCTTTTAATTGTAAAAAAACTGGTCGATTTGTTAAATCTCCCCCTCGAAATTATTGGTTGCCCCATCAGTCGTGAAGAAAATGGTTTGGCACGAAGTTCGCGAAATAAAAGATTAACCGCCGATCAACAAAAAGAAGCCGGCTTTATATATAAAATGCTTTTAAAAGCAAAAACAAACTTTAATAACAAAAGTATTTCTACTATAATTGATAGTATTGAAAAAGATTTTAAAAACAATTCAAGTTTTAAATTGGATTATTTTGAAATCGTTGATGCAGAAACTTTAAACACAGCTCAGCAAGTGAAAAAGGATAAAAAATACAGAGCTTTTGTTGCTGCTTATATGGGAGAAATACGTTTAATAGATAATATCGCGTTAAATTAAAAATCATGCAAATACAAGTTGTCAAATCCAAAATACATCGTGTAAAGGTTACCGGAGCAGATTTGAATTATATTGGAAGTATCACTATTGATGAAGATTTGATGGATGCAGCAAATATCATTGAAGGAGAAAAACTTCAAATTGTCAATAATAATAATGGAGAGCGTTTAGAAACTTATGCTATTCCCGGGAAAAGAGGAAGCGGAGAAATTATTTTGAATGGTGCTGCTGCTCGAAAAGTGGCTGCCGGAGATATTGTTATTTTAATGAGTTATGCTTGGATGGATATCGATGAAGCTAAAAATTTTAAACCCGCCCTTGTTTTTCCAAATGAAGAAACTAATCTGATAAAATAATTCCTTTGAACAAAAAAAAACTCCTTAAATATCTAAAAACCTTTTTACCTTTAGCTTTAGGTGTTTTTTTTATATTCTATTCTTACTACGGATTCACCCCGGAAGAACGACAAAAACTTTTTGAAAATATTGCAGAAGTAAATCCTCTTTGGGTGACTCTTGCTTTGGTCGGCGGACTTTTGTCTCATATGTCTCGTGCTTATCGTTGGAAATTACTTCTTGAACCTTTAGGCTATAAAATTAGATTTTCAACCGCTTTTATGGGTATTATGTCAGGATATCTTGCCAATTTAGGCATTCCTCGTTCCGGAGAAGTTTTACGCGGAGCCACAGCGGCAACTTATGATAACATTCCTTTTGAAAAAGCTTTTGGAACCATCATCGCAGAAAGAGCAGTAGATGTTGTTATTGCTTTTACACTTGTGTTTATTGCTATTTTATTACACACTAATGAGTTTTTCCTTTTCTTTGAAGAATACAACATCAACCCTTGGTTTAGTATTATAGGATTAGTGATTTTAATTCTAATGGGAAGTCTTATTTTTTTTATTATCAAAAAATCTTCTCAGCCTATTTTTATAAAAGTCAGAAATTTTTTCTCTGGAATTTTACAAGGAGTAAAAAGTATTTTACATATGAAAAACACGCTGGCTTTTATTTTACATACCCTATTTATTTGGGGGATGTATGTCTTGATGTTTTACATCTTAAAATTTGCATTCTTAGAAATGCAAGACCTTTCTTTTCCTACTATGTTGACAGCTTTTATAGTGGGTTCTTTTTCTATTTCCATCACCAATGGAGGAGTCGGAATTTATCCTGTTGCTGTGGGAGCTACTTTTGCATTATTTGATATTTCAAAAGAAACTGGAGAAGCTTTTGGTTGGGTAGATTGGAGTTTACAAACCATTTTAAGCATCGTAATTGGCGGATTTTCTTTACTTTTACTTCCTGTTTTAAATAAGAAAAAGAAAACAGAATAATTTATATTTTATTTCTCAACAGAGAATTTATTATTAAAAAAATCAATCCTTTTTATTTAAGCAATGGCAAAAACTAAAACAGCTTTTTATTGTCAAAACTGCGGAGCTCAATTTTCAAAATGGCAAGGACAATGCACTTCTTGTAAACAATGGAATACTATTGCCGAAGAAGTCATTCAAAAACCGGACAAAAAAGACTGGAAATCCGGCGCTACCTCTTCTGCAAAAAGAATTTCCAAACCTGTTTTGGTAAAAGAAATAAAATACGAACAAGAAGAACGCTTAAACACAAACGACAGTGAATTAAATCGAGTTTTAGGCGGTGGATTGGTTCCGGGATCTTTAACTTTATTAGGTGGAGAACCAGGAATAGGAAAAAGTACTCTTCTTTTACAAATCGCTTTAAATTTCAATTATAAAACTTTATATGTTTCCGGAGAAGAAAGCCAACAGCAAATCAAAATGCGTGCTGAACGCTTAAATAAAGATACTTCTGACTGTTATATTCTCACAGAAACCAAAACTCAAAATATTTTTAAACAGATAGAAAAACTTGAACCCGAAGTTTTAATCATTGATTCTATTCAAACTTTGCACACTGATTTTATTGACAGCTCCCCGGGGAGCCTTTCTCAGATTCGTGAAAGCACTTCAGAGTTGATTAAATTCGCAAAAGAAACCCATACCCCTGTTTTAATCATCGGACATATCACCAAAGACGGTAGTATTGCCGGACCAAAAGTTTTAGAACATATGGTAGATACTGTTTTGCAATTTGAAGGCGATAGAAATCATGTGTACAGAATTATGAGAGCACATAAAAACAGATTTGGTCCAACTAATGAATTAGGAATTTACGAAATGTTGGGCACAGGTTTGCGACAAGTTAATAATCCTTCTGAGATTTTAATTCCAAAAAGCGACCAAGATTTAAGCGGAACAGCTATAGCCTCTACAATGGAGGGTGTTCGCCCTTTAATGATTGAAGTACAAGCTTTAGTCAGCTCTGCTGTTTATGGAACTCCTCAGCGTTCAACCACCGGATTTAACGCCAAAAGATTAAATATGCTTTTAGCCGTTTTAGAAAAAAGAGCAGGTTTTAGATTGGGAGCGAAAGATGTTTTTTTAAACTTAACCGGAGGAATTTCTGTAGATGACACCGCTATAGATTTAGCGGTTGTTTCTGCTATTTTATCTTCCAGTGAAGATATTCCTATTGATCAAGATATTTGTTTTTCTGCTGAAGTAGGTTTGGCAGGAGAAATCAGACCTGTTTCAAAAATAGAACAAAGAATTAGCGAAGCAGAAAAGTTAGGTTTTTCTGTTATTGTGGTTTCTAATCAAAATAAAATTTCCAACAAAAACTATCAGATTCAAATAAAAAAAGTTTCTCGTTTAGAAGAAGTAGTTGAGTTTTTATTTGGATAAATTTGGTATATGAAAATAAGAAATAAAAATTTAACGCTCGCTGTTTTCATCCTCTTATTATTAATTAGTTTAAGCGGCATAATCAGCAGTGCTGTTGCTTTGATTTTAGGGTTTTTATTTACTTTAATTTTCGGAAAAAATTATGAGAATTTCACTTCAAAAACAGTAAAATATTTACTTAAAATATCTATTGTTGGCTTGGGTTTTGGCATGTTTTTAGAGGAAGCTTTACAAACCAGTCAAGAAAGTTTAAGCTTAACTTTTTTAAGTATTGTTTTGACTTTGGTGTTGGGGTATTTTATTACGAAACTACTCAAATTAGATTTTAAGTTAGGCTATTTAATTTCGTCGGGAACTTCTATTTGCGGCGGAAGTGCTATTGCTGCCACCTCAGCAGTAATTAAAGCTCCTGCAAAAATTATTTCCATCGCTTTGGGAGTGGTGTTTTTCTTAAATGCTGTTGCACTTTTTATTTTCCCAAGTATTGGACATTTCTTTGGTTTGAGTCAGCATGATTTCGGATTGTGGGCAGCAATTGCCATACATGACACCAGCTCTGTGGTAGGTGCTGCTTTAGATTATGGTGAGGAAGCACTAAAAATTGCAACTACCGTAAAATTGGCAAGAACACTTTGGATTATTCCTATTGCAATTTTGTCTATGTTTTTCTTTAAATCAAAAGATGGAAAAATCAAAATTCCTTGGTTTATTCTATTTTTTATTTTAGCAATTTTAAGCAATACTTATTTCAATCTACCGGAAAATATTACTGCTAAAATCACCGGTATTTCCAAACAAATGTTGGTGGCAACTTTATTTTTAGTCGGCACAAGTTTATCTATAAAAGACCTTAAAGAAACCGGAGTAAAACCTTTTGTTTTAGGCGTCTCTCTGTGGATTTGTATTTCTATATTTTCCTTAGCTTTTATTCTTTATTCTTAATAAAAAAATCGCTTAATTTTAAAAACTAAGCGATTTTTATCAATATTTCTTTTATTCTTAATTGGCCACTTCACTGATGAATTTCATTCTGTATAAGTGCAATTCCTCTTCTTCATAATCTCCTTCAAATTCATCTATAGCTTCTTTTATATGATCGGTTTCAGCCTCCATAAAATAATCATATAATTCTTCTTGATCTCCTTCATCCATCAAATCTTCTAAAATATAATCCACATTCAATCTTGTTCCGCTATACACAATAGCTTCCATTTCTTCTATCAAATCTTGCATTTCAATTCCTTTTGAGTTTGCAATATCTTCTAAAGGTAATTTCCTGTCGATTGATTGAATAATATATAACTTTAAACTACTGTTTGCTCCGGTGGATTTTACAATTAAATCATCGGGTCTTACAATATCATTGTCTTCTACATATTGAGAAATTAAATCGATAAAAGGTTTTCCGAATTTTCTTGCTTTTCCTTCTCCTACACCTTGAATATTTACCAATTCTTCTCTTGTTGTTGGATATTTAAGTGCCATATCTTCAAGAGAAGGGTCCTGAAAAATTACATACGGCGGCAAATCTTTTCTTCTTGCTACTTTTTTACGTAAATCCTTTAACATTTTCATCAACTTCGGATCTGCTGTTGCATTTTTTCCTGCTGCTGCAGTTCCGTATAATTCTTCATCATTATATACGTGATCTTCTGTCATCATGAAAGAAGTCGGATTTTCAAGAAATTTTTCTCCTTCTGCTGTCAATCTGATAATTCCGTAGGTTTCAATATCTTTTTTCAGCAATCCGGCTACCAAAACTTGGCGTAATAAAGCCATCCAATAATTTCTGTCTTTTTCTTTTCCTTTTCCAAAAATTGGAAGTTTATTGGTTTTATGAGATTTCAACAAAGCATTTGAACTTCCGATTAAAGTGTTGACCACCTCTCTTGTTTTGTAAAGCTGTTTGGTTTCTTTTACCGTTTCTAACAATAATTTTACCTCATCTTTTGCTTCATGTTGTTTTTTAGGGTTTCGAACATTATCATCCATGTCCGCTCCTTCTCCTGTTTTCTCATCGAATTCCTCTCCGAAATAATGTAAAATAAATTTACGACGACTCATTGAAGTTTCTGCATAAGCTACTACATCCTGCAAAAGTGCATGGCCAATTTCTTGCTCAGCTACAGGTTTTCCGCTCATAAACTTTTCGAGTTTTTCAATGTCTTTGTAAGAGTAAAACGCCAAACAATGTCCTTCTCCACCATCACGACCTGCTCTTCCGGTTTCTTGATAATAGCTTTCAATACTTTTAGGAATATCGTGATGCACCACAAATCTTACATCAGGTTTGTCAATTCCCATTCCAAAAGCAATAGTTGCCACCACCACATCAGCATCTTCTTTTAAAAACATGTCTTGATGTTTTGCTCTTACTTTAGAATCTAATCCGGCGTGATAAGGAATTGCAGAAATTCCATTTACCTGTAAAGTTTCTGCTAATTGCTCTACTTTTTTTCTACTTAAACAATAGATAATTCCACTTTTCCCTGAATTTCTTTTTACAAATCGAGTAATATCAGCATCTACTTTATCTGTTTTCGGTCTGACTTCATAATATAAATTCGGCCTGTTAAAAGAAGCTTTAAAAACATTGGCTTCTTCCACTCCTAAATTTTTCAGAATATCTTCTTGCACTTTAGGGGTTGCTGTTGCAGTTAAAGCTATAATAGGAATTCCGGGACGAAGACTTTGCGCTATTTTTCTAATATTTCTGTATTCGGGACGAAAATCATGACCCCATTCACTAATACAATGTGCTTCATCAATAGCGATAAAAGATAATTCTTGTTTTCTTAAAAACTCTACATATTCTTCTTTTATCAAAGATTCCGGAGCTACATATAAAAGTTTTGTAATTCCGGCTTCAATATCAGCTTTTACTTGTTTTACTTGTGTTTTATTTAAAGAAGAATTTAAAACATGTGCCACACCTTCTTCAGAAGATAAAGCTCTTAAAACATCAACTTGATTTTTCATCAAAGCAATCAAAGGAGAAATCACAATAGCTGTTCCGTCTTTGATTAATGCCGGCAATTGATAACACAACGATTTCCCTCCGCCTGTGGGCATAATTACAAAAGTGTGTTGATTTGTAATTATACTTTTTATCACCTCTTCTTGAAGACCTTTAAATTGGTCAAACCCAAAGTATTTCTTAAGTTCTTTTTTTAGATCGATTTTCGTCAAAGTCATTATCTAAGTCTATATATTTATTTAACTTTACCGTTTTTAAATATAACAATTTTAATTTTATCGGCAAATTCAAATCTACTATATATTAAATGAAAAACCAAGATTTACTTTCTTTTGCTAAAGAAACCATTTCAAATGAAGCAAAAGCCGTAGCCGGACTTGAAAAATTGCTCACGGATGATTTTGCAAATGCTGTTTTAGACATCTATAACGCAAAAGGTCGAGTGATTATTACAGGGGTGGGAAAAAGCGCTATTATTGCTCAAAAAATTGTAGCTACTTTTAATTCCACCGGAACTCCGGCCATTTTTATGCACGCAGCAGATGCAATTCACGGGGATTTAGGAATTATTCAAAAAGAAGATTTAGTGATTTGTATTTCTAAAAGTGGAAATACAGCAGAGATTAAAGTTTTGATTCCTTTGATAAAAAACTTCAATAATAAGATAATTGCCATCACCGGAAATCCGGATTCTTTCTTAGGAAAAAATGCTACTTATGTTTTAAATTCCTATATTGAAAAAGAAGCTTGCCCCAATGATTTAGCTCCTACCACCAGCACTACCGCACAAATGGTTGTCGGAGATTGTTTAGCAGTTTGCTTAGTTCAAATGAGAGGTTTTTCTCGAAAAGATTTTGCAAAATATCATCCCGGAGGTTCACTCGGAAAAAAATTATATCTCCGCATCAGCGATATTACTTCACAAAATGCAAAACCTCAAGTTGACCCCAACACTCCTGTTATAGAAGTAATTGTTGAAATTTCTGAAAAAATGTTAGGAGCTACTGCGGTAATTGAAAACGGAAAGATTGTTGGCATTATCACTGATGGAGATATCAGAAGAATGATTTCTAAAGAAACAGATTTCAGCAATTTAAAGGCTAAAGATATTATGGGATCTTCTCCAAAAACAATAGATAATAATCGTTTGGCTGTTGAAGCTGTTGATATATTAGAAGAAAATAAAATCACTCAAATTATCGCTGAAGAAAACGGAGAATATAAAGGAATTGTTCACATTCACAATTTAATAAAAGAAGGAATTGTTTAATCTATGACAACATCTGAAAACAACCAAAATTCAAAAACAGAAATGTCTTTTTTAGAACACTTAGAAGAATTAAGATGGCATCTTATTCGTTCTACTTTGGCTGTTCTGATTTTGGCTGTTGTAGCTTTTATTGCTAAAGATTTTATTTTTAATACTGTTCTTTTTGCCCCGAAAGAACCGGATTTTATCACTTATAAATGGTTTTGTAATATTGCGCAGTATTTTGGTTTAGACGAAAGTGTTTGCGTTACTGAAATTCCGATGAGAATTCAAAACAGAACCATGGCCGGGCAATTCAATACTCATATTTGGACTGCTATTACTGCAGGGATTATTGTTGCTTTTCCTTATATTTTATATGAATTATGGAAATTTATTGCCCCCGCTCTTAAAGAAAATGAAAAGAAAAACTCTCGTGGTTTTATTATGATTGCTTCAATACTTTTCTTTTTAGGCGTGGTTTTCGGATATTATATCATCTCTCCGCTTTCCATAAACTTCTTAGCGCATTACCGCGTAAGTGAAGAAGTTTTTAACGATATAGACATCGGAAGTTATATGGGATTGGTCAGAACTTCAGCACTTGCTTGTGGCGTGGTTTTTGAATTACCAATTATCATCTACATCCTCACAAAAATTGGTCTGGTTACTCCTGAAGCTTTAAGAAATTACAGAAAATTCGCCATTGTTGGAATTTTATTATTAGCTGCTATTATTACACCTCCCGATATTGCGAGCCAAGTAATTGTTGCTATTCCGATTTTGATTTTATATGAATTGAGTATTCTGATTTCAAAAGTTGTCTTGAAAAAAGAAAAAAGAAAAGCGAAAACTGCCTAATTTATTTTCTAATCACAGAAGTCTTTTTAAGCTTTGCTGAAATAAAGAAATATGATCTTTAAAATCTTATCTTATTTACGTTTTTTAAAAGGTTCTAAAAATCAACACGGCATACATTCTCCTTTTGTGTATAGTTTTATCACTTTGTGTTTATACGACAAAAAAAAGTATTCTTTTTATGAAGAAATAAAAAAATATCAACAACTGCTTCATGAAAATAAAAACCATAAAAGCGATTTATTAACTTATAAAAGAGCTAAACTTCTTCATCGAATTACCACTTATTTTCAAGCAAAACATAGTGTTGATTTAAGCTTTACCGATGGATTTATAGCTTTTTCCATGCAATCTGAAAATGCTGATTTATTTTGTTTAGAAGAGACTGAAAAAAAATCAAAATCAACAAAAATATTTCTCAGTAATTTTAAAGCTGAAAACATTAAAGTTTCTACAAAGAGATTTAAAGAAGTTTTGGATCAGCTTCCTCAAAAAGAAAAAAAACAGTTTTTTATCGGTAGAAATATTAATTCTGAAAATATAATCTCTGTTTTTAAAACACTTCTACCCTACATCACTTCAGATAGTTTGGTAATTCTTGATGGAATTCATTTAACCAAAGAGAGAGAAGAAATTTGGAAACAAATAAAAAATCATTCTAAAGTAAAAGTAACGGTAGATTTATATTTTTGGGGTATTATTTTCTTTAGAGAAAAACAAGCTAAACAACACTTTAAAATCCGCATTTAATAATTTTTAATATGGACTTTTTAGAATCTCTTTCTGTTAGAAATCAATTATTTACTGTTGCTGCTGTATTGTTGATTTTATTTTTTATCGTTCGTTTCAACACAAAAAGAAATCGACAAAAACGCTTAAAAGACAGAAAATTCGGCGAAAGATTAAAAGAAAAAAGAAAACATCAAAAATAAATCCTTATTCTTTTAAAATAAAACTTTGCGAAATCTCCCAGTTTTTTCTCACATCTAAAGGTTTAGACATATAAATTACTTTTTCAGGTTGTTGTTTTTTTAAGTAATTTCCAGTATCCCATTTTCCGTTTTTGTTTTCATCATAAATCACACGAACATAATATGTTCCGGGATTTACAAAAGAAAATCTAAAGATGTTCCCCTCTTTTTCTTGATGAATTATCTCTCTTTTTGTTTCTCCTTTTTCATCTGCTAATTGAACAATAATTGGGAAAGAAGAAATGTTTTCTAAAGTTAATTTCACATCAGCATAATCTGTTTTTGCTTTTGTTTGAAGTTTATAATTTAAAGTATCATTTTCTTCTGCATAAAAATCTCTAATCGCTCCGGGTAAAACCTGAATGTTGTATTGTTGTTTTTCTTCTTTTTCAAAAGCTAAAATTAGCTTATTTATCTCAGCTTGAAAATCAGTTTTAAAAGCAACTTCAGCAGAATCTTGATCAGTTATTTTTATCAATTCTGAGTTTATTTCCACCAAAGGAGTATTTGCAGATAATGAAAAATCTTCATTCAATCCTAAAGCTGAAGTCGGATTTGCTTTAATTCTTAAAGAATCGCTGTCGATTTCTTTTAATCGCGTTACTACTGTGTCTTGTTTTTCTGCTTTAATTATTTTAAACAGTAAGCTATCTGCTTCAAAAAATGGTTTAAACCAATACTCTAAACTATCTGTTTCTTCTTGTTTGTAAAAGGATTCTGCAAAATCTTCCGGTTTTTTAGAAATCATTTCAACTTTAGCATTTTCTGCTCCGCCTTCAATTCCGAAAAGTAAATTTTGTAAACTTTCTTGACTTGGAGATTTTGCTTTAAATTCTCTTTGTTCTCTAAAAACCGTTAGGTCATATCTTTTATCAGTAGGCAATTCAATAGTATCTTCTAAAAAACCTATTTTATCTGTTTTAGGATCAAAAATATAATTCTGATTTTTATCTTTTAAAGCGATAATTTTATATTTTCCTTCTGCAATATTTTCTATCTCAAAAGTATGTGTAGAATCTTGTGTTTGTGCAATATAAGTAGGTGGTCTTTTATAAACAATAGAATCTGAATAAGTGGAATCCAACTTATAAAGCATCACAGAAATATGCTCTTCTGTTTCTCTGTTATAAGCATCTTTTATCTTTCCGGAAACACTTAAAGAATCTATATAATCTCCGGTGGAAAAAACATATTTATAAAACGGCAAAGGGTTTCCTTCGTTATTATCTTCAATGCTTTGCCCGAAGTTAATGGTATAAGTTGTATTTGGTTTTAAACTGTCTTTAAGTTCGATTTCCACGTATTTTTGTGCTGGACCTTGTGGAGAAATTATCGGTTTTTTCTCCATAGGCGGAGAAATTAAAATTTGTGTATTCGGATCATTAAGTTTAATATATTCATCAAAATTAATTCTGATTTTTTCTGCTTTGAAATGCGTGGAAAAATTTTCCGGTTTTGCATTTACCACCGCCGGCGGAATTGTGTCAATAGGTCCACCTCCCGGCGTACCTCTTTGGGCGCAGGAAAAAGGCACTTGAAAAAGCACCAAAAGAATTCCGATTATAATTAAAAAACGCTTGAAGATTTTCAAGATATACTTTTTTACAAAGAAACAATTATTTTTACAATACTTGAATGATTTGTTTTATAGAAATATTTTTTGTTTTCTATTTTAAAATCATTCCTATTCTTAGATTTCTTTTATAATATTTTCTTTTTTGGTCGTGATTAAATATTTCATTTATAGGAGTTATATAGTTTTCTTTTTCAAAAGTTGATTTAAGAAAAGTTTTTGCTGTAAAAAACTGATTTTCTTCATCTGTTAAACTTACTCTGAGATATGTTTTAGCAATTTCCTTTGAAGATGATTTTTCAGAAATAAATTTGATAACTTCTACTTCTATGGCGATTCCTTCTTTTTCAAAATATACTTCTTCTTTAGTTAAATCAATATTGATTTCCTCTTTCTTAAAAAAGTTTTACTTCATAGATGTCACTATTATAAATTGCTGCTTTTAAATTTCCATTTTCCTGATTATAAATGTGAATCCTGAGAATTGCTGAAACATTATTTCTTTTATATCTTTTTCTACTTTTTGAATAATGATCTTTTTCAAATCTTAAAGTGATTTCTTCTAATTTTCTATCTTGATATTCTTTTTTAGGTATTAAAACTGAATATAAAGTAGTTTTTGGTGATAATGGTTGAGAAGGAAAATTCCTTGTTTTTTTATTTGATAAGATTTCTATTTTCTTTTTTTCTCCTTGAAGAATTACAGGAGATAATTTGATATTTTCTTTTTTAAGATATATAGTATCTTTAATGTTTTTTGTAAAAATATTTTTCGATTTATATCCTAAATATTCTACTTTTATTTTTTTAATTTCTTCTTTGTTTAAAGAAAATCTTCCTTGATTATTTGTGTAATCTCCCGTATTATTATAAAAAACATGAACAAAAGGAAGTTCTTTTTTAGTTAAAGAATCCACTACTACAAAATCAGTTTGTGCATATAAATATGGAGAAAACAATAAGGTTAATATTACATAAAGCTTTTTATAATTATTCATATAATTCTATTTTTATACCGTCAACGCCATTGCTGCCAAGCTTATTTTATGGGGTTTTGCTTTTTCTAAAATCCTTGCGCAAGTTTCCATAGTTGCTCCGGTGGTGATAATATCATCAATTAGCAACACATGTTTATCTTTGATTTTTTCTGCATTATTTAAAGTAAAATAAGCTCCTTTCAATTCTGTTCTTGCAAATCTGTCTTTAAAAACTTGTGTTCGCGAATTAAATACTTTTATGAGAATATCTTCTGCATAATTACACTTGAGTAATTTAGCCAGATTTTTTCCAAATCCTGAAACTTGATTATATCCGCGTTTTCTTTTTCTATTTTTATGAAGTGGAACCGGAATAATTACATCCAAAGTTTTTGTCCATTTTTCTTCTTCTAAATAGCTTCCCAACCAAGTTCCCAAATATCCACTGATGCGTTCATCTCCATAATATTTCAATTGATGAATCAAATGCTGTGTCAATCCTTTTTTTCGATAATACAACAAAGCTGATGCATGAGCTACAGGAATTCTGCCATAAAAGGGAGCTTTCACCAATTCTTCTGCTTCTTGAAAGGGAATTACCGGTAATTTATGCAAACATTCTGTGCAAATTACTTCTTCATTTTTCAACAAAGTCAATTCACATGCTGCACAAATTTTCGGGAAAAATATGTCAAATAATGCTTGCATTCTATCTTACTAAAAATATCTTCTATAAAAATACTAAATAATTACTACAAATTACGCCTGCATTTTTTTGCCCATTAAATAACTGTATTTTTGCGGAAGATTTTTTAAGATGAGTCGTTTAAAGAATTATAAAAATATTATTCGCTTGGCATTTCCCATTATTTTGGCAAATGCTTCTGCTCCTTTATTAGGATTGGCCGATACTGCCACCATCGGACAAACTGGTCATGCTGCACATTTGGGAGCAATTTCTTTAGCTACGTTGATTTTTAGTTTTGTGTATTGGGGATTTGGTTTTTTAAGAATGGGGACCACCGGATTTATAGCACAAGCTCAAGGAAAATCTGATCGAGAAGAAGTGTTGGCCGTTTTATTTAGATCTGTTTTATTAGGTTTGGGAGTGGGAATAATTTTGATTTTACTGCAGTATTTTATCGGTAGTTTCTCCCTCTGGATGATGAGCGCAAGCGATGAAGTAAAATCTTTGGTGGCTGATTATTTTTACATTAGAATTTATGGTGCTCCGGCTACTTTAATCACTTATTCCATCTTGGGCAGTTTAATTGGTTTAGGATGGACAAAAGAATTAATGTGGGTTCAATTCATGCTCAACGGGATGAATATTTTATTAAATGTTTTTTTCGTCGTAGGTTTAGACATGGGTGTTAAAGGAATTGCTTTAGGAACTCTTTTAGCTGAATGGATTGCTCTTTTTTATGGTTGGCATTTACTTTCAAAAAAATTAAAACTTAAAAATCCTCTACTAATCATAAAAGAACTTTGGCAAAAGATAATTGATAAAGTTAAGGTGATTGCAATGTTTAAAGTAAACGGAGATATTATGCTGCGTACTTTTGCTTTGCTGGGTGGTTTTGCTTGGTTTGCCAATGAAGGCGCAAAATTTGGAGATGATATTTTAGCGGCCAATCACGTTTTATTGCAATTTGTTTCTCTCTCCGCTTTTTTCTTAGATGGTTTTGCCAATGTAATAGAAATGTATGCCGGAAAAGCTATCGGACAAAAAGATGAATCTCTGTTTAAACAACGCATTAAAGAATCTACTTATGTTTCCGGAATTACAGCTTTTATGTTGGGGTTGGGAATTATATTTTTAGCTCCCTTTGCCATACGTTTATTAACACAAGATTCCGCTGTACAAATCATTGCTCAAGATCATGCGATTTATGCAGGAATTTATATTATTTTCTCTTTTGTGGCTTTTCAATTGGATGGTGTTTTTATTGGCGCCACCAGAAGTAAAGAAATGAGAAATGCTACTGTTTTATCTTTATTAATCTTAGTTGGGTTAGGAACTTTTACAGCTCAACAATATGGAAATATCGGACTTTGGTTAGCTTTTATTGCTTTTGTAATTACCAGAGGAATTGGGTTAGGATTTTATCTTCCCAAATTAATTAGAGAAGTTTTTAAGCAAAATATCTCGCTATAGATTTAGCTAAAATTTCCTTTACATTTTCAGTGAGATTTTGATGTAAAAAAGCTCCATATAAAGTGTCAAAATTTAATTCTTCCAATCGATTTTTTATGCGTTTAATTTCACTTAAAGGCAGTGGAATATTATTTGGATAACTATACATCATCGCGATAAATTTTCTGCTTAAAGAAATCTGTAAAATATCACTGCAAAGCATACAACCTTTTGAAGTCATATTTTGAATCAACAAAACACTTCCCCCTTCAAAATGTCCTCCTAAATTTATCAGTTTTAAATCCTCCCACAAAAGTAGTTTCTTTTTTTTCCAAAGCTGAATTTCCTCAAATTTATCAACAATATAATCCTCATCTTTTTGATGTATAAAAACCGGACAATCAAAAGTTTTTGACCAAGTTTTCATATTACTATAATAATGCGGATGAGAAATTCCGATTGCTTTTAATCCTCCTTTGGATAAAATAAAATTTATTAGTTTTTGATTTAATAATGGAATACAATCCCACAAGAAATTTCCTTTTTCTGTTATCACTAAAAACGCTCTTTGTCCGATAGCAAATTTTGGGGTGATATAAATTTCATATAGATTTCCTCTTACTTTATTGATTTCAATTTCATGATTTTCAGCTAAACTTTTCGGTGTAATCCAAGCTTGTCCTGACAAGGGAATATACTGTCTTTCTTCTGCACAGATTTTACAAATTTTTATCTCTGTATTTTCCGGATATTGCGTTCCACAAGTTTTACAAATCTGTGATTGAATAGACATTTTATTTGTTTTTAATCAACCTTCTTTTTTCATAGATAATTCAAACCAACGTTCGGTTTTTTCGTCAATTTCATCTTCTAATTTATTTAATTCTAAAGATTTTTTAGTGATTTCCTCTCCGGATAAAGGTTGTAAAAATTCTTGTTGTAATTTTTCTTTTTGCTTCTCTAATTTTTCTATTTCTTTCTCTAAACTTCGATATTCTTTCTGTTCATGATAACTCAAAGAAACTTTTTTTCTTTCTTGAGTTGAAACTGATTTTTCTTGAATACTTTCTTTTTCAACTTTTGGTTCAGGTTTTACCGTTTTTTCATATGCTCTGTAATCAGAATAATTTCCGGGAAAATCTTTAATTTTTCCTTTTCCAAAAACAAAAAGATGATCTACAATTTTATCCATAAAATATCTGTCGTGAGAAACCACAATCAAACATCCGGGAAAATCCAATAAGAAGTTTTCTAATACATTTAGGGTTACAATATCCAAATCATTAGTGGGCTCATCTAAAATCAAAAAATTCGGATTTTGAATTAAAACCGTACATAAATATAAACGTTTTCGTTCTCCACCACTTAATTTTTCTACATAATCATATTGTTTCTTTCTGTCGAATAAAAATCTTTCCAACAACTGTTGAGCAGAAATTTGTCTTCCTTTTTTTAATGGAATATAATCTCCAAATTCTCTGATAACATCGATAACTTTTTGTCCTTCTTTGATTTTAATTCCGCCTTGGGTGTAATATCCAAATTTTACAGTTTCTCCGATTACAAGTTTTCCGGTATCCGGTTTTATATTTCCTGTAATCATATTTAAGAAAGTAGATTTTCCGGTTCCGTTTTTTCCGATTATCCCTAATCTATCTTGACGTTGAAAATTATAATCGAAATTTTGAAACAAAGTTTTTTTACCATAACTTTTAGAAACATTATGCAATTCTATGATTTTTGCTCCTAAGCGTTCCATATTAATTTCCAACTGCACCTGATGGTTTTTTCTGCGCTTGTGTGCTCTTTCTCTAATATCATCAAAACTGGAAATTCGGGATTTAGATTTTGTACCTCTTGCTTTTGGCTGACGTCTCATCCATTCCAATTCTTTTTTATAAAGCTGTTTTGCTTTTTCCACATTTGTTTCTTCTGTGGCCAAACGCAATTCTCTTTTTTCTAAATAATAAGAGTAATTTCCGCTGTAACTATAGAGTTTTCCTTCCTCTAATTCGATAATTTCATTACAAACTCGTTCTAAGAAATACCTGTCGTGAGTTACCATAAACAAGGTTAGACTTTCTTTTTTAAAAGTTTCTTCCAACCATTCAATCATTTCTAAATCAAGATGGTTGGTGGGCTCATCTAAAATCAGCAAATCGGGTAAATCCAAAAGTAGATTTGCCAAAGCCAAACGTTTTTTTTGTCCTCCGGAAAGATATTTCACTTGTTTATCTAAATCTTCTAAACGCAGTTTTGAGAGAATTTGCTTATACTCTGTTTCAAAATCCCAAGCTTGATGCACTTCCATTTGATCAAAAGCTTGTTGGTAAGCTTCTGTATCTTCCGGGTTGAGTAAAACTTTTTCATAGTTTCTAATGATTTTCAGAGTATCATTATCCGCGGCAAAAATACTTTCTTCAATTGTCAGGTTTGGATCTAAATCCGGTTCTTGCGGAAGAAATCCTATTTTCAAATTTCTCCTATAATTTATTTCTCCTTTATCAGGAGGTTCTTTTTGAGAAAGTATATTTAATAAGGAGGTTTTCCCGGTTCCATTTTTGGCAACCAGTCCTATTTTTTGTCCTTGATTTATTCCAAAAGAAAGATCTTCAAACAACACTCGCTCTCCATAAGATTTAGCGATATTTTCAACAGAAACGTAATTCAATATTTTTTTCGCTAATTTACAGAGAATTAAAAGAACTACTGATTATTAAGGGAAAGTTTTGAATTGTTTTTCTTTTTATTTTTTGAAAATAAAAAAGCTGCTCCGAAAATTTCAGAACAGCTTAGCTTATAAAAAAATATTTTTTATTTAGTTCACCGTAAATTTAAATGACTGAACTTGACCATTTACACTAACCTTTGCGATATAAACTCCTGCATTTAAAGAACCTAATCCTATGTTAGCTGAAGTAGAGTTAACATTCTGATCTACTACTTTTTGTCCTAAAATATTATAAAGAACAACTTGATTAATTTGAGTTTCTGCATTCATAATTAACTCATTATTTTGAGTAAAATAAGTAAATCCATATTTTTCAAATTCCTCAATTCCTAAATCTTCATCATTTAGATTTAAATTATCTAAATAAGCACTGTAATCATAATTATCATGTACAAAACGGATTTGATCTATTGGAGCAGTTGCCCAGTTTTGACCAGTATAAACTTCATCTTCATCAATATAAAAAGTTGCTGTTTCTCCATCTAAATTAACTCCTATTTTATACCAAGTTTCTCCTTCCCATTGACCAATTTCAATTGGATCTAAACTACCTCCTTCTTCTTCATAAACAAGTATAGAGCCATCATAACTAAAGTTAATCCAAGCTTGATGATATCCTCCTGCGTTGTCTGTTAGCTGCAGCATAAATTCTGATCCAAGTCCATCAGCTTCACCTTCAATATAAATATCGTATGAAATATTAGCTTCACTTGGATCTAAAGGCTCTTCTAAATTATAAAAACCACCGATAATTGCTCCTTGTTGTGGACCAAACTCTGGAAGAGGGGTAATCTTGAAAGAGTTTTCTCCATCAGAAGATAATTCATCTGTTACTTCTTGACCCTCCACATTAGGTCCGTTTTCTTGTCCGGTTGTAATCCAATTATTTTGCCCATCAATGTTTCCTAATTCATAGCCTTCTTCTTCTTCAAAAGAAATAACTTGAGCCTGAACTCCAATTGCTAAAATAAATGCAGTAATTAATAAAGTAATTTTTTTCATGTTGAAAATTTTAATGTTATACTTACAAATATACTAATTTATATTAAACATAAGTGTTAAATAATTATTTTTATGATTTCATAACTTCTCAATTATAAAAATAAAAACGCCAACCACCTAAAACATTTATTTTTAGCTGATTAGCGTTTTCTATCGTGACCCCGGAGGGATTCAAACCCCCAACCGCTGGAGCCGAAATCCAGTGCTCTATTCAGTTGAGCTACGGAGCCTAAAATTATTTAAAATTCGGATTTGCAAACTTACTATTTCAATTCTTTATTTTATAAGTTTTAGCAATATTTCTTAGGAATTCAATTTTCTTCTAACAATAACAGAAATGGTTTTATTATCTGCTTTTCCTGTGGTTTTTGCAGAAACAGCTCCCATTACTTTTCCCATATCTTTCATGCTTTCTGCGTTGGTTTGAGCGATAACCTCATCTACTATTTTTTCGATTTCTTCTTCGCTTAACTGTTCAGGAAGAAATTCTGCGATGATTCTTGCTTGAGTTTCTTCTTTCTCAGCTAAATCCGGTCGATTTTGACTTTGGAAAATCTGCATGCTGTCCAATCTTTGCTTTACCAATCTTTGAAGTAATTGCATTTCTGTTTTCTCATCCATTTCTTTTAAATCTGCTGCTGTTTTTGCATTTAAAATAGCAGCTCTAATTGCTCTTAAAGCTTCTAATCTATCATGATTCTTTGCTTTCATAGCAGATTTAAGCTGATTCATTACTTCTTTTTCTAAATTCATAATCTTGATTATTAAGTTTGCAAATTTAAGGAATTTTTATTTCGATTCCATAACAAAAACGCAGCTGATTATAAAAACCAACTGCGTTTTCTTGGGGTTAGCAACTTTATTTTTTAATCTACATTATCATGTAAAAAAGAATTGTTTGAACGGATTTGAGGTTCTCCATCTTCTCCGCTTATGCTTGATCGAGAAAGTTTGCTTTTTTGATCTTTTACACTTCCTTCGTTTAAATCAAGTCCGGCACGTTTATATGCAGGTTGTTTTTCAAATTCATCTATATTGTTGTTTCTGAATTTATAGTTGAATTTCTTCATTCTTGCACGACGTTCTGCTGCTCGAGCAATTAATTGTTCTGAAATCGGACTATTTAAAGGATCTACCTCAAGCTCTTCTTCCTCTTCTTCTGCTACTTCAACTTCTTTTTCTGTTTTTTCTAAAGATTTTTTTTCTTGATGGCTTACTAATCTTGGTTCATTTTCAGAAATTTCAGGTTTGGCCTCATTTAGCTCCTTTTCTTTTTCTAAATAATCTTCAAGACTGTAGCGTTTTACTTCTTTTTCTTCCTCTCCCGGAAATAAGCTTAAATGCTCCTCTTCTGTTTCTTCTTCTATATTTTCTATAGATTCTGCTGAGGTTTTCTTCTCTTCTTTTATCGGCAAATCAAATCTAAATAGTGGTTCTTCTGCCGTATTTTCTTCAATAGGAGTTTCAGTTATTTCTTCTTCTTTTTCTTCTGATTCTATAAAAATAAAATCTTCTTCATCATAAACCACATTTTGATAATCTACTTCAAGATCTTTAATCAATTCTGTGGTGGGAATCAATTTCATTTTATTTGTTGAAAAATCTTCTTCCTCTTCTTCTTCAAAATCATCTAAAGAATGTACTATTCTTTTTTCTTTTTCTTTTTCAAAACCTTCTAAATTTAATTTTCTTTTAGGCACTGTAGAGCTTCCAGAACTTTTTGGCGATAAATCATGCACAGCTTTTTGTTCGTCTTCAAGCGTATGGATAATTTTCTTTTTTTCTGTGTTAGTTATTTGATGTTGTTGATCTGCATCAAATCCTGTTGCTATAATAGTTACGGAAATCCCTTCTCCTAATTCTTCATCATCTCCAACCCCCATAATAATATTGGCTCCATGTCCTGCTTCTGCTTGAATATGATCGTTGATTTCTCCGATTTCATCAAGTGTTATTTCTTCTGTTCCGGAAACAATTAATAGCAATACATTTTTAGCTCCTGTAATTTTATTATCGTTAAGCAAAGGAGAATCCATAGCTTTTTCGATAGCTTCTTGAGCGCGATTTCCTCCTGAAGCTGTTGCAGACCCCATAATAGCTGTTCCACTATTACTCAATACTGTTTTCGCATCTCGCAAATCAATATTTTGTGTGTAGTGATGTGTTATTACTTCTGCGATTCCCTTTGAAGCTGTTGCTAAAACTTCATCTGCTTTAGAAAACCCTGATTTAAATCCGAGGTTTCCATATACTTCACGAAGTTTATTGTTATCAATGACGATGAGCGAATCGACATTTTTTCTTAATTTCTCCAATCCAATTCGCGCTTGTTGGTTTCTCATTTTTCCTTCAAATGCAAAAGGAATAGTAACAATACCAACTGTCAAGATATCCATTTCGCGGGCTTGTTTTGCAATAATCGGCGCAGCTCCGGTTCCGGTTCCTCCCCCCATTCCTGCAGTTATAAACAGCATTTTTGTATTGGTGTCCAATAAGTTTTTGATGTCTTCAAAACTTTCTAATGCTGCTTCTTCGCCAATTTCCGGGTTTGCTCCTGCTCCCAATCCTTCTGTTAAGTGTACACCTAACTGAACTTTTGTTGGAACGGGACTGTTTTCCAAGGCTTGTGCGTCAGTGTTACAAATAACGAAATCTACTCCGTTAATTCCTTGTTGGAACATATAATTGATGGCGTTAGAACCACCACCTCCAACACCCACAACCTTGATCACATTGGATCGGTTTTTGGGCATATCAAATTGAATATTCATTTCTGTATCGCTCATAATATTAAACTTTTAGGGATTCCTTATTTTCTGTTTTTATTTTTTAGTTTTACAATGCTGTTTTTATTCTGCGTTGTCTAAGAATTCTTTGAATTTCTCAAACCATTTATCAAAGATATTTCTCCTGTATTTTGATCCAACCTCTTCATTTTCTTCTACTGCTGTTTGTGTTTCTGTAGCTGTTGCAGTTTCCGTTGTTGTTTCTACTTCAGTATTTACAGGTTCTTCTGTTGTATTTAATAGTTTTTCTGTTTCTTCTTTATCTTCCGGTTCTTTTATAGTTTTTATTTCTGCTTCTCTTTTTAGTCTTGCTTTATCAATTTTCTCTAAACTATTTAAAACCAATCCTACTGCAGTGGCAAATAAAGGTTCCTTTACCTCTTTGCTTGTATTCCCTGCCAAATGCTCGTTAGGATATCCAATTCTTGTATCCATTCCGGTGATGTATTCAATCAGCTGTTTTAAATGCTTTAATTGAGAACCTCCTCCGGTTACTACAATTCCAGCAATTAATTTTTTCTTTTGTTCTTCATATCCATAGTTTTTAATTTCTAAGAATACATCTTCTATAATTTCCACTACGCGATAATGAATAATCTTTGAAAGATTTTTCAAGGTAATTTCCTTGGGTTCGCGTCCTCTTAATCCGGGGATGGAAACAATTTCATTATCCTTGTTTTCTCCCGGCCAAGCAGATCCGAATTTTATTTTTAAGAGTTCTGCTTGTTTTTCAATGATGGAACAACCTTCTTTAATATCTTCTGTAATCACATTTCCTCCAAAAGGAATTACTGCAGTATGCCTGATAATTCCATCTTTAAAAATGGCTAAATCTGTTGTTCCTCCACCGATATCAATCAAAGCAACACCGGCTTCTTTTTCTTCTTTGCTCAGAGTTGCGTTTGCCGAAGCCAAAGGCTGTAAGGTTACTCCGGAAAGATCCAATCCTGCGCTTTTTACACAACGTCCAATATTTCTGATGGAAGAAATTTGCCCTACAACTACATGGAAGTTTGCCTCTAAACGAACTCCATACATTCCTACAGGTTCATCTACATCAGGCTGACCATCTACTTTAAATTCTTGCGGAAGCACATGGATTATTTCTTCTCCGGGAAGCATCACCAATTTATGTACTTGATCACAAAGTTGATTGACGTCTTTTTCTTCAATAACTTTTTCTGAATCTTTTCGGGTAATATAATCACTGTGCTGAATACTGCGGATATGTTGCCCTGCAATTCCCACCACTACTTCACTGATATTCAAACCTGAATCCAGTTCTGCTTCTTCTACTGCTTTTCTTATCGAATTAATGGTTTGTGTAATATTATTAACCACTCCACGATGTACGCCTAAACTTCTGGATTTTCCGACACCCAGAATTTCTAACTTTCCATATTCATTGGCACGACCAATCATAGCTACAATCTTGGTTGTTCCAATATCTAAACCTACTGCAATTGTGTTTTCTTCCATAATATATTAAGCTTCCTTTTTTGTACTTACAACTTGATTAGTAAACTTTAAATTAACAAGCGAATATTTATCCAATAATTCGTCTTTGTATATTTTTTGGTAAAATGCTTTAAAATTCATCAGCTTCTGATCTATTTCTTCAACCTGTCCAAAATTTATTTTCATTTTACTACCTCTGAGAGACAACATATAATCTCCTGATTCTTCTTTGTGAATTCCGGTGATGTTTTTCTTGAAAAAATCATCTTTTTCAATTTTTTTCAATAACGGATAAACTTCTGCAATTCCTATAGAATCCAATCCGCTAAGCAAAGGAACTCTTGCTGAAAAACTTGAAGACAACGGCATTTTACCTCCCTGTTTATCAAGATAATAAACCTCTTTTCCCATCACTCTCCCCAAAGGTTCTTTCTGGGTAATTTTCACTCCCAAATCTTTGGTTACGGTTTGATAAACTTCTGCTTTGGCAATCATAGGATTTTGATTTAAAATCTCCTCCAAATCATTCAAAATTAAACTATCTTTTGATTTTTTCCTATAGGGTTGATTTTTAACTATCAACAAGTTATTAACGTTTTTTTCTGTGATAAAAATATCCTTCCCGTTGGTATATTCTATATTGATTTCTCCTAAAGCTCTGTTCTGATTTCTCTTAGAAGAAAAACTAAATAAGAAAATCAACAAACCAACCAACAATAACATTTGTATGAACCTATACTTAGTTTTCATAAATCTGCTGTATTAAGGGTTCTACTTCATTTCCTATATCTCCTGCGCCTAACATTAAAACAACATCAGGGTTTTTATCTTTTATCGTCTGATATAATTCTTTTTTCTCTATTAATTTTTTATCGTTATTTTTCACTAAACTCAACAAATACTCCGAATTTATTCCGGGAATAGGTTTTTCTCTTGCCGGATAAATAGGGAATAGCACCACTTGATTAAACTTTGACAAACTCTCTCCAAATTCTTTGGCAAAATCTTGTGTTCGTGAATATAAGTGCGGCTGAAAAACCGCCATTATATTCTTGTCAGGATACATTTCTCTTGCTGCTTGACAAACTGCTTTTATCTCTTCCGGATGATGTGCATAATCTTCTATAACAGTTAAGTTTTCTGTTTTTAAACGATAGGAAAATCTTCTATCTACTCCTTGAAAAGATTTTAAAGCTTTTTTGAGTTTTTCTATTTCAGCACCAAAAGAAATCGCCATTGCCAAAGCCATCCCTGCATTCATCAAATTGTGTTTTCCGGGCAAAGAAAACTTAAAATCTTCTATAACTTTTTGCTGATATTTAAAATTAAAATGATAATTTCCGGATTCAATTCTTATTTTTTCAATAATAAAATCAGCTTCTTCTTCAACAGCTATGGTTTTTCCGTTGAGATTTTTTAATCCTTTTTTATAAAATAATTTCTCTGTAGAAGAAATTTTATCTGCAAATTCTTGAAAAGATTTATTTAGATTTTCTTCATTTTCATAAATATCTAAATGATCAGGATCCATTGAAGTTATGGAAGCATAATCCGGAGATAATTGTAAAAATGAACGATCATATTCATCTGCTTCTACCACACAAGCTTGTTTTCCGTCATAGAGGAAATTAGATTTATAATTTTCGCTTATTCCTCCTAAAAATGCTGTGATTTTAAAATCACTTTGTTTTAATAAATGCGCTAATATTGCAGAAGTAGTTGTTTTTCCATGTGTTCCTGCGACCGCCAAAGTGGGCATTTCTTTAGTGATTTTTCCCAACACAACAGCGCGTTTTTCGATTTGAAATTTTTTATTTTTAAAAAATTCAAAGATTTTTAAATCTTCAGGAATAGCCGGTGTATAAATTATCAAAGTATTTTCAGACGAAAGAAATGCTGATGGAATTTCCTCTACCTTATCTTCATAATTTATTTTTATGCCTAAACTCGATAATTTTTCACTAAGTTTAGTTTTGGTTTTGTCATAACCTCCCACCTGTTTTTTGTTCAACACAAAATATTGGGCAAGCGCACTCATCCCTATTCCTCCAATTCCGAGGAAATAAATATTTTTTATGTGGTTGAACATTTTCATTTTTACAGTTGAATTAATTTATTTATCTCATGCACAATTGCTTGTGTTGCTTTTGGTTTTGCTACTTGTTTTATATTTTCTGACAAGCTTTTTTGCAAGTCTTCTTTTGTCAATATTTCTTTAAAAACTCTTTGAAACTGCTGTTTTATTTCATTTTCTTTTATAACAATTGCTGCATTTTTTTCTGCTAAAGCATTGGCATTTTTAGTTTGATGATCTTCTGCCACATTTGGTGATGGTATAAAAACCGTGGGTTTTCCAACAATACATAATTCGCTTACAGAAATTGCTCCGGATCTGGAAATAATTACATCTGCTGCAGCATAAGCCAAATCCATTTGATCTATAAATTGATGAACTTGAATTGTTTTTTTATCTTCATATTTTGAAAAATCTTCATAATATAATTTTCCGCATTGCCATATTACTTGCGTATTTTGCTGTTGAAAAAAACTGATATTTTCAGCAATAGTTTCGTTTATTTTTTTAGCTCCCAGACTTCCGCCCAAAACTAAAATTGTTTTTTTATCAGCTGAAAGTTTATAATGTTTTTTTGCTTTTTCTCTTTTTGAATTGATATCCAACAAATCTTCTCGAACAGGATTTCCGGTTAAAACAATTTTATCTTCCGGAAAATATTTTTTCATATTTTCATACGCCACACATATTTTAGCAGCTTCTTTTGCCAACCATTTATTGGTGATTCCTGCATAGGAGTTTTGTTCTTGTAAAACTGTTGGAATTTTCTTTTTATTAGCTGCTTTTAAAACCGGTCCACTGGCAAATCCTCCTGTTCCAATCACTACGGTTGGTTTAAAATCTTTGATAATTTTTTTAGATTTCATTAAACTCACCAAAAGCTTAAGAGGAAACAACAAGTTTTTAAAAGTTAATTTTCTTTGTAATCCTGAAATCCATAATCCTTTAATGGGATATCCTGCAGCGGGAACTTTTTGCATTTCCATTCTGTCTTTGGCGCCTACAAATAAAAATTCTGCTTGAGGATGATGTTTTTTTAACTCCTCTGCAATAGCGATTGCAGGATAAATATGTCCTCCTGTTCCGCCTCCCGATAAGATGAATTTTACTTTTTTCATATCGCCTCGCTTAAGATTTCTAACGGATTTTCATTTTCTGTATTTTCTACTTCTTTAGCTTTATTTTTTTCGCGTTTTACGCTTACTCCTAAAACAATTCCTATTGCCACACAAGTCATCCAAATGGAAGTTCCTCCATCACTAATTAAAGGTAAAGTTTGTCCGGTAACCGGAAAAAGTTGCACTGCGACTGCCATATTTATAAAAGCTTGAAAAATAATAGGTAAACCTACGCCTATTACAAGAAGTTTTCCGAAAATACTATCTGCTTTTGTTGAAATGACAACAAATCTAAACAACAACCAGAGGTAAATCAGCATTACTCCAAACCCTCCGATTAATCCCATCTCTTCAACAATAATGGCAAAAATAAAATCTGAAGAAGATTGTGGAAGGAAGTTTCTTCCAATACTTTTTCCTATTCCCGCTCCGGTAATTCCTCCTCGGGCAATCGCCATTTTTGATTTCTCTATTTGATAATCATCTTTGGCGTTTTCTCCATCCATAAAATTTTCAATACGATTGGTCCAAGTATCGACTCTATTGGGCATAACTTCAGGAAAAGCTTTAGCAAATAAGATGAAAATTCCAAATACAACTACTCCACAACCTACTACATATAACAAATACTTAAAAGGATATCCTCCTATAAAACACAACAATAAAACCATTGAAAAAGAAATTGCTGCAGTAGAAAAATTTGCCGGTAAAATTAATCCTACAATCAGCAAAACCGGTGTCCATAAAGGCAATAAGCTTTCTTTAAAGCTAAAATCTTCATTTTTTACTTTAGAAAGATAACGCGCTACATAAACCATCAATACCACTGTTGCTAATGCTGAAGTTTGAAAAGATTTATTGATAAAAGGAATGGTAATCCATCTACTTGCTCCTGCGCCTTGAATTACTGTTCCTTGCCCAATGGTGTAAGCCAATAATACTATCACCACCGGAACAATTAATATGGAAAGTCCTTTAAAATATTGATAAGGAATTTTATGTGTTATAAACATTAAAATAAACCCTAAAAATATATGGATAAAGTGATTGGAGAGATATTGAATAGTGCTTCCATCTCCATATAAATAAGCCAAATTACTACTGGCGCTGTAAATCGGAATAAACGAAAACACAGCCAATAGCGCAGTAGCAGCCCAAACAGACTTATCTCCTTTCAGATTTGAAAAGATAGATTTCAGCTTTATGTTTTTAGTTTCCGACATTTATTTTTATTTCTTTTTAAATGTTTTCTTATAAACTTTTTACCGCTTCCTTAAATTGATTTCCTCTGTCTTTATAATCTTTAAACAAATCAAAGCTTGCGCAAGCCGGTGATAATAATACGGTGTCTCCTTCTTCTGCTATTTGATAAGACATTTTCACCGCTTCTTCCATAGAATGTGCTTCTTCAATAACTTCTATGCATTTATCAAAGCTTTGTATTATTCGGCTATTATCTATTCCGAGGCAAATGATTGCTTTTACTTTTTCGTTTACCAACGGTAAAAGTTCACTGTAATCATTTCCTTTATCTACTCCGCCGACAATCCAAACAATTTTTGGCTTAACGGTTTTTAAGGCATAAAAAGTAGAATTGATATTTGTTGCTTTAGAATCATTGATGTATTCTACATTTTTGATTTTAATCACTTTTTCTAAACGATGTTCTACGCCGTGAAAACACTCTAAGCTTTCTCTTATGGTTTGTTTTCTGATTTTCAGCAAGTTGGCAACAGTTGAAGCTGCCATTGCATTTTTTGCATTATGCTCTCCATCTAAACCTACTTTCTCTGTAGGTATGCTAAATGTTCTATCTTTCAATATTGTTGTCATTTTATTATTGCTAATTTCTGTTTTCCATCCTTTTACATTTTTAAAAGAGAAAGGGATTTTTTTTGCTTTGATTTCTCTTTTTTCTATTTCTTTGGTAATCACTTCATCATCTGCATCATAAATCAAAAAATCTTTAGCGGTTTGATTTTCAGTTATTTTAAATTTTGAATTAATATATTTCTGAAAATCATCGTCATAACGATCTAAGTGATCTGGTGTAATATTGGTTATCACTGATATATCCGGATGAAAACTTACAATTCCATCCAACTGAAAACTGCTGATTTCCAGAATAAAATAATCCGGATTTTCTGTAGCAACTTTTTCAGCAAAGCTAAACCCTACATTTCCTGCCAAACAGTATTTCAGATTTGCTTTTTCCAGCATTAATGCGATCCAATTCACCACCGTGGTTTTTCCGTTGCTTCCTGTTACTGCTATTATTTTTGCAGTAGTGAATTTTGCTGCAAATTCAATTTCTGAAATCACTTGAATTTCTTTTCCTTTCAGTTTTTTAACAATAGCAACTGTATCAGGAATTCCCGGACTTTTCACTACCAAATCAGCAACTAAAATTTTTTCTTCTGTATGCTGATTTTCTTCCCATTCAATTTTATGATGTAAAAGAACTTCTTTATTTTTTTTACTTATTTTCCCTTTATCAGAAACAAAAACTTCAAAGTTTTTTTGTTTCCCCAAAATGGCTGCTCCTATTCCACTTTCTCCTGCTCCCAAGATGATTAATTTCCTTTTCATAAATCATCTTACTTTAAGGGTTACAATAGTAATTACGGCCAAGAGAACTCCTATAATCCAAAATCTCACTACAATTTTGCTTTCGTGAAATCCTAATTTTTGATAATGATGATGCAAAGGAGACATCAAGAAAATTCTTTTTCCCACTCCGGTTTTTTTCTTGGTGTATTTAAACCAACTTACTTGCAAAACCACCGATAAATTCTCTATTAAAAATACGCCGCATAAAATCGGAATAAGCAATTCTTTTCTTACTGCAATAGCCAAAACCGCTATAATTCCTCCTATGGTTAAACTTCCGGTGTCTCCCATAAACACTTGAGCCGGATAAACGTTATACCATAAAAAACCTATTAAAGCTCCTGCTAATGCTGTTATGAATATTGCCATTTCTCCGGATTGTGGAATATTCATCACATTGAGGTAATCCGAAAAAATAATATTTCCCGATATCCAAGCAAAAATGGCTAAAGTCAACACTGCAATAGCAGAAGTTCCTGCAGCCAAACCATCTAATCCGTCGGTGAGGTTTGCTCCGTTAGAAACTGCAGTAACTATAAATATGACTATCGGAATAAATATAATCCAAGCGTATTTTGCTAAAGAAGGATTAATCCAAGTGATCAAACTGGCGTAATCAAATTCGTTTTTCTTCACAAAAGGAATGGTGGTTTTTGTTGATTTATGAGCTTCTCCATAAGTAGAAGTCATCACCATTTCTGTTTGATTTTGTATAGTATTGTCATGCTGTTTTTCTCGAATAGTGATATCGGGATGAAAATACATGGTAGTACCCACAATAATTCCCAAACCTACTTGTCCGACAACTTTAAACCTTCCTTTTAATCCGTCTTTATTCTTTTTAAATATTTTAATGTAATCATCTAAAAAACCTATTCCTCCCATCCACAGTGTGGCAACAATCAGCAAGATCACATATATATTTCCGATTTTTGCAAATAACAACACCGGAATTAGCGTAGCCAAAATAATAATCAATCCTCCCATGGTTGGGGTTCCTGCTTTTTCTTCTTGACCTTCTAATCCTAATTTCCTGACTGTTTCTCCTACTTGTTTTTTTCTTAAGTAGTTGATAATTTTCTTTCCGAAAATAGTGGAAATCGCTAAGGAAAAAATAATAGCCATGCTTGCCCTAAAGGTGATATATTGGAATAATTGTCTACCCGGGATAGCATATTTGCTTTCTAAGAAATTAAATAAGTAATACAGCATATTTCAACTTATTTTTTTAGGGCTATTAATAAATCTGTAATAATTTCCATATCATCAAAATGGTGTCGTTTGCCATGAATTTCTTGATAAGTTTCATGTCCTTTTCCTGCCACCAAAATGATGTCGTTTTCTTTTGCCATCACACAAGCAGTTTTTATGGCTTCTTTGCGATTGACAATAGACAAGGTTTTATGGAAATATTGTGCTTCCACTCCTTGTTCTATATCTTTTATAATTTCTTCCGGATCTTCTGTTCTTGGATTGTCGCTGGTATAAATAACTTTGTCGCTTAACTGAGCTGCTATTTTTCCCATTTCCGGACGTTTATTTTTATCTCTATCGCCTCCACAACCCACTACTGTAATAAGTTCTTCGTTTTTAGAACGAATTGCATTAATGGTTTGCAATACATTTTTTAAAGCATCCGGAGTATGTGCATAATCTACAATTGAAGTAATTTTATCTTTTGGAGAAACAAAATATTCAAATCTTCCTTCAACAGCTTCCAACTCGCTAATCAGTTTTAGATTTTCAATGGTTTCAAGTCCCAGCTTATCTGCTGTTGCATAAATTGCCAACAAATTGTAAGCGTTAAAACTTCCGATGAGTTTTGTCCACACTTCTTGATTGTTGATATTTAAAAGCATTCCTTGAAAACTGCTTTCCAATATTTTTGCGGTGTAATCTGCTGCGGATTTTAAAGCATAAGTATTTTTCTCTGCTTTGGTATTTTGCAGCACAAACTGTCCATTCTTATCATCAATATTAGTGATCGCAAATGCAGATTTAGGCAATTCATCAAAGAATTTCTTTTTGACATTTCTATAAGCTGAAAAAGAAGGATGATAGTCTAAATGATCATGAGAAAGATTGGTGAAAATTCCTCCTGCAAAATGTAAACCCGTTGTTCTTTTTTGGTCAATTCCGTGTGAACTGACTTCCATAAAACAATATTCCACTCCTTTTTGACTCATCATATTTATGTGTTTATTGATGGTCAAAGAGTCAGGAGTAGTTAAGTTATTAGGAAATTCAAGCTCATTTACTTTAATATTAACGGTAGAAATCAAACCGGTTTTAAAACCTGCTTTTGCAAACATTTCATATAATAAAGAAGAGATGGTAGTTTTTCCATTCGTACCGGTAACCCCGATAAGTTTTAAGTTTTCAGAAGGGTTTTCATAAAAATTAGCCGACATAAAAGCTAAAGCTTCTTTGGAATCTTCAACTTTCACATAAGTGATTTCTTCTTTTAAATTCTCCGGTAAAACTTCGCAAACCACAGCAACAGCTTTATTTTCCAAAGCTTGATTTATATATTGATGCCCATCCATTTTTGCGCCTTTTATGGCTACAAAAACAGAGTTTTCCTTAGCTTTTCTGGAATCAAAAACAATATCATCAATAGGAATTTGTGTTTTTCCTTTGACTACTTCTATCGCAACTTTATATAATATGTCTTTAAGTTGTTTCAATTTGCTATTAGTTTTACAATGGAATTTTCTGTTATTTCTTTTCCTTCCACAATAGATTGGTTAGTTATAATTCCACTTCCGTTGAGTTCTGCATTTACACCCATATTTTCAAGTAAAGGGAGCGCATCCATAGCAGATAATCCAACTACATTTGGCATTATATTTTTTTCTTTATGTAGAAGTTCAAAGTATTTTTCAAAATTCTTTTCAATATTTATATTATGAGTAATTAAGGTTTTAACCGTATCTACTTGCGGAGTTCTGGTGTACATTTTCTCTGCGATTTCTTTAAATGCAGGAGCTGCCACCTGGCTCCCGTAAAAACCTATGGCACTGTTGGGTTGATTGACAACCACTATACAAGAATATTCCGGATTTTCTGCCGGGAAATATCCTGCAAAAGAAGCGGTATATTCTCTTTTTTGAGAAGTTCCATAACTGGTTTGCGCGGTTCCGGTTTTTCCGGCCATAGATAAATAATTTGACTTCACCGCACTTGCTGTTCCTTTTTCTACCGCATTTTTCATTAAAGTTTGTGCGATTTTTGCTGTTTCTTTGGAGCAAACAGAGTTATTTATAATGGGTTTTTCAAAATCTTTTATCAAACGATCTCTATCTCGAATTTCTTTAATCAGCTTAGGTTTCACTTGAACCCCATCATTTGCAATCGCATTATAGAAATTCAAAATCTGTAATGGCGTCATAGAAACTCCATATCCAAAAGACATCCAAGGCAAAGTTGTTCCATACCAATTTTTATCACCCGGATAAGGAATATGTGGAGAGCCTTCTCCTTTTATTTCTAATCCTATGGGTTGTCCTAATCCCATATATTCTAAACGTTTGACAAATCCTTTAGCATTATTTTTATAGCCTTCTGTTATTATTTTCGAAAAAACAGTGTTAGAAGAAACTTCAAAAGCTCTTGCTGCAGAAATTTTTCCATATCCATTAACGTCAGAATCGCGTACCACTCTATCATGATAAACCACCCTTCCTCCTTCAGAATCAAAAACCATGGAAGTATCTACCACTTTATCTTCTAATGCAGCAACTATTGCGGGTAATTTAAAAGTAGATCCGGGTTCTTGACTTTCCCAAACTGCGTAATTTCTTTTTTCATAATACCATCCTTCTTTAGATCTTCCTAAATTTGCTAAAGCTTTGATTTCTCCTGTTTTTACTTCCATGATAATAGCGGTACCATGGTCGGCTTCATATTTTTCAAGTTGCCTTAACAAAGCATGGTGTGCGATATCTTGAATATTTACATCTATGGTAGAAATAACATCCAATCCATCTTTAGGCTCTATTTCATTGGCGTCGCCAACAGGTTTCCATTGTCCTTTAGCTATTTTTTGTTTTAACCTTCTGCCATCTCGTCCTTTTAGATATTCATTATAAGCTCCTTCGAGCCCTGAACTTCCTTTCCCCACAGTCCTTTCTGCAATTTTTCCCAAAGGCAATTCTCTCATGGTTACTTGCTCGGTGATTATTCCTCCTTTATAAGGTCCTTTTTCAAAAAGTGGAAAACCTTTGATTTTTATATAATCTGAATAACGAAGATCTTTTGCGATCAGAAAATACCTGTTTCCTTTTCTTCTTGCTTCTTCCAATTTATTTTTATAGCTCGCTGCTGAACCACCCAACATTTCAGCAAGTGCTTCTGACAAAGGATTTACATTTTCATCAAAATCTTTTTGACTTACGGTAACTGCATCAAAACGAACATCATACTTAGGAACTGAAGTAGCCAACAAACTTCCGTTTGCGTCATAAAGATTTCCTCTGTTCGCCGGAATAGTGAAATTTCTATAAACATTTTTTTGTGCTAAATCTTCATATTCCTTTCCTTGAACAAACTGAATATTGAGCAATTTAAACCCTACGGATATGACAAAGACAAAAATCAATGCCACAACCAAATAGAATCTATTCAATATTTTCTTTTCGTTTGTCATTCTCTTTTATTGCTCAACAATTATTTTTTGCGGAGGAGTACTTAACATTTCTATTCCTTTTTCCTCCATTTTAGAACTGATATTCGATTCCATTTTCATTTTCATCAACTGCTGACGTTGATCAACAAATTGACTTCTCAACTCTTGCACTACAACTTGACGTTCAGCTATTTCATGTACTTTACGTTCGGCTTTATGTGAACGTCCAATCATGATAATCGCCAAAAACGTACAGAAAAGAATAAATCTCCAATTAGCAAAAGCATCTTCGCTAACCAGAAATTTTCCTTTTAATATGTCGTAAACTCTACTCTTCATCTGCTAAACGTTCTCCTATTCTCAATTTTGCGCTTCTTGCTCTTGGATTTTCTTCAATCTCTGCTTTAGAAGCTGTTTTCAACTTTCCTACTTTTTTAAAGGGAACATAAAAGTTCCCATACAAATCTTTTTCCGGCTCGCCTTCAAACATTCCGTTGCGAATAAATCTTTTTACCAATCTATCTTCTAAAGAGTGGTAAGAAATCAGACTTATTCTCCCTCCCGGATTTAACAACTCTTTTGTTTGCTCAAGCAATTCTTTCAATACAATAATTTCTTCGTTTACTTCAATTCTAATCGCTTGAAATATCTGTGCTAAAACTTTATTTTCTCTTCCTCTAAACAACAAAGGCCACAGCAGATCTTTTAACTCTGCGCTGGTTTTAATTGGCTTTTCTGCTCTTTGGTTTACTATTGTTTTTGCCAATCTTGGTGCATTTTTCAGCTCTCCGTATTGGTAAAACATTTGTTTCAGCTCCTCTTCTGCATAAGTATTTACAACTTCATAAGCACTCAAAGGTTGATCTTGATTCATCCTCATATCCAACTTTGCATCAAATCTTGTTGAAAAACCTCTTTCTGCTTTATCAAACTGATGAGAAGAAACTCCAAAATCTCCTAATATTCCATCTACTTTTCTCACTCCTTCTAAACGTAGAAATCGCTGAACAAATCTAAAATTTGCTTTAATCAGCTTAAATCTTTCATCTTTTATTTCATTTGCTTTCGCATCTGCATCTTGATCAAAAGCGAACAATCTTCCTGTTGAATCCAGATTTTTTAAGATTTCCTTGGAATGCCCTCCTCCTCCAAAGGTCAAATCAACATAAATCCCTCCGGGTTTAATTGCCAATCCCTCAACACTTGGTTTTAACAAAACCGGCACATGATATTTACGCGTTGAATTCGTCATCTCCCATCACTTCTTCTGCCAAATCTGCAAAATCATCTGTTGCTTCTTCTATGGCCTGTTCATACTTGTTTTTATCCCAAACTTCTATAATATTTATGGCGGAAGACAACACAATTTCTTTTTCTAATCCCGCAAAATCATAAAGATCTTTTGGAATTAAAAGACGTCCATTTCCATCCATTTCTATTATTTTTACCCCTGCAGTAAATCTTCTTATGAAATCATTATTTTTCTTTTTAAATCGATTTAATTTATTGATTTTCCCCATCAACTCTGTCCATTCCTGCATAGGATACAATTCCAAACACTGCTGAAAAACAGCTCTTTTCAACACAAAACCATCTTTTATATAAGGCAACACCTGCTTCTTTAGCTTAGAAGGCAGCAATAGACGCCCTTTAGCGTCGATTTTGCATTCATATGTTCCTATTAAATTTAACATGGCAGTGTTTTTCAACTTCAAAGATATTAAAAATTTTGCCACATTTCACCACTTCTTACCACATTGTTGATAAATTTTACCTAATTACTCTTTTTTTAAATCTCAAAAACACACAACTCGATGAAAAACAATCAATTAAAACACATGTTAAAAAGTGGGAAGAAAATTCAAAATAAGATGTTATTTTTTAAAAAAACTGAAATATTAACGGCTCAGAAAGACTTTAAAAAAGCTTAGAAATAGGATTATTTTAAAATATTTTTTAAGAAAAGTATTTTGTCCGGTATATATATCTTAAATTTCCTGCTTGATATTTTTTGCAATCGACAATATCTGGAATCAAGATGACGTTAAAAGTTCGAAATAATCATTATATTTGCAATTACAAACCCTGATTTGAATGAAATACGACTTAATAACTGAAGGAAAATTCAAGTATAACGAAATCGGGGAAGGACGACCAATAATTATTTTACACGGCCTTATGGGGCAGTTGAGTAATTTTCATGGTGTCATTGACTTCTTCCCTAAAAAAGGTTACAAAGTAGTACTTCCACAGCTTCCACTTTATAGCTTGCCACTTTTAAAAACAAAAGTGAGTACATTTGCTAAATTCATTTCTGAATTTATAGAGCATAAACAATATAAAGAGGTGATTTTGGTTGGAAACTCTTTGGGCGGACATATTGCCTTGCTTACTCAAAAGCTTTATCCTGAAAACATTGCCGGACTGGTGATTACCGGGAGCTCAGGACTTTATGAAAGTGCTATGGGAGGAAGCTATGTAAAACGCCACAGCTATGAATATGTAAAACAGAAATCTGAAAATGTTTTTTACGATCCTAAAATAGCAACCAAAGAATTGGTAGATGATATTTTTGAAACGGTAAGCGATAGAAGCAAAGTAATCAGAACTTTAGCTATCGCAAAAAATGCAATCAGACATAATATGTCTAAGGATTTGCCTAATATGCATTTACCGGTTTGTATTATTTGGGGAAAACAAGATAATGTTACTCCGCCTGAAGTGGCAGAGGATTTCCATGAACTTCTTCCTAACTCTGATTTATATTGGATTGACAAATGCGGACATGCTGCTATGATGGAACACCCGGATAAATTCAATGAAATCCTTTATAAATGGCTGACAGAAAACAACTTATAATTTAGTTTTTAACTTTAAAATTATTTAATTGGAAATAACCTCAGCTTCTTTTGTGATCAGCAGCGCTTCTGTAGAAACTTGTCCGACAGGAAATTTGCCGGAATATGCTTTTATTGGACGAAGCAATGTGGGCAAATCTTCTTTGATTAATATGTTGACAAACAAAAGAAAGTTGGCAAAGACTTCAAGCCGCCCGGGAAAAACACAGCTCATTAATCATTTTTTAATTAATGACAGTTGGCATTTGGTAGATTTACCCGGTTATGGTTATGCGAAAACAAGTAAGAAAGATCGGCGAAAATTTCAGCATTTGATCACTTCTTATTTTAAAGAACGCACTCAACTGATTTCTGCTTTTGTCTTAGTAGATTCTCGTCATAACCCTCAAAAAATAGATTTAGAATTTATGGAATGGATGGGCGAAAATCAAATTCCTTTTAGTATTATTTTCACCAAATCCGATAAACTTAAACCTGGAGCTTTAGAAAGAAACCTTGAGTTTTATAAAGAAACTTTACGTCAAACTTGGGCAGAACTCCCCCTATTTTTCACCACTTCTTCTGTGAAAAGAAAAGGCCAGGAAGAGATTTTAACCTACATCCACAATATCAATCAACAATTATAAAAAACATATTTCATAAAAAAAGGATGATTTTCGAGAAATCATCCTTTTTTTTAAAGGTAATATTGATTTTTAATCTTTTAAAATCGCTCTTGAAATTACAATTTGCTGAATTTCTGAAGTTCCTTCATAGATTTGTGTGATTTTTGCATCTCTCATCAATCTCTCTACGTGATATTCTTTTACGTATCCGTTTCCTCCATGAATTTGTACAGCTTCTACTGTAGTATCCATTGCTACTTTTGAGGCATAATATTTTGCCATCGCTCCGGATAAATCTATTTCAGCACTATCATTGTCTTTATCTCTTGCAGCTTTCATCACCAAATGACGAGCAGCTTCAATTTCTGTGTGCATTTTTGCCAATTTAAAAGCAATCGCTTGGTGGTTACAGATTTCTGTTCCAAAAGCTTTTCTTTCTTTACTGTATTTTTTGGCCAATTCATAAGCTCCGGAAGCAATTCCTAAAGCTTGAGAAGCAATTCCGATTCTTCCTCCTGAAAGTGTTTTCATGGCAAATTTAAACCCGAAACCATCTTCTCCTATTCTATTTTCTTTAGGCACTTTTACATCATGGAAAAATAAGGTATGTGTATCACTTCCTCTAATTCCTAACTTATCTTGTTTGGCGCCAATTTCAAAACCTTCCCAGCCTTTTTCAACAATAAAAGCATTGATTCCACGGTGTTTTTTTTCCGGATGAGTTTGTGCTATTACCAAATAATAATCAGCAGTTCCTCCGTTGGTAATCCAGTTTTTTGTTCCGTTCAACACATAGTGATCTCCTTTGTCTATAGCTGTTGTTTTTTGATGAGTAGCATCACTTCCTGCTTCCGGCTCACTTAAACAAAAAGCACCTAAAGATTCTCCGGTTGCCAGTTTGGTTAAGTATTTCTGTTTTTGCTCTTCAGATCCATATTTTTCAATTCCCCAACAAACCAACGAATTATTTACAGACATTACTACCGAACAAGAGGCATCTATTTTTGAAATTTCCTCCATGGCCAACGCATAAGAAACTGTATCCATTCCACCTCCGCCATATTCAGGAGAAACCATCATTCCGAGAAATCCCATTTCTCCCATTTTCTTTACTTGTTCTGTTGGAAACTCTTGTTTCTCATCGCGCTCAATCACACCGGGAAGCAATTCATTTTTTGCGAAATCCCTGGCAGCATCTCTAATCATCAGATGCTCTTCTGTAAGATTAAAATCCATAGAATTATATATTTTGCTTGTTTTTTGAAATTCAAGCAAATATAACTTTTTAAACCAAATTATTATCTAAGAATCAGTATTTTTAGCCTTATGAATTCAACTTCTTATCATGTTATTGGAATAATGTCGGGAACTTCTCGAGATGGTATTGATTTTGCTGAAATTACCATTGATATTAAAAACCGAAAATTCACTTATCAATTCGGAAAAACGGCTACTTTCCCTTATCCTGATTATTGGAAAAACACTTTAGCTGTTGCTGATCAATTTGATAATTCTGAAATTAAAGATTTAGACAAAAAATATACACTTTATTTAGCTGAGCAAATCAAGAAATTTATCGCCGATAATCATCTGAAAAACATTGATGCTGTTTGCTCGCACGGACATACTATTTTTCATCAACCGGAAAATTTTTATACGTTGCAAATTGGAAATCAGCCGGAATTAGCTGAGTTTTTAAACTTAAAAGTAGTTTGTGATTTTAGAATTCAAGATGTTTTAAAAGGCGGACAAGGAGCGCCTTTGGTTCCTGTTGGCGATGAATTATTTTTTTCTGAATATGCTGCTTGCATAAATTTAGGTGGTTTTTCTAATATTTCTTTAAAAGAAAATAATCGACGTATTGCTTTTGATATTTGTCCGGTGAATATTGTATTGAATAAATATGCGGAAAAACTTGGATTTGATTTTGATGATAAAGGAGAAATGGCAAAATCAGGAAAAGTAAATTCCTCTTTATTAAAAAAACTTAATCAACTTGAGTTTTATCAACTTTCTGCGCCAAAATCTTTAGGAAAAGAATGGGTTAGAGAAAATATTTTTCCTTTATTAGAAAAAAGCAATTTGTCAGAAAAAGATATTTTAGCCACTTTTACCACACATATTGCTCAACAACTTGCTGTTGTGATAAACAATATTCCGGAAGGAAAAATATTATTAACCGGTGGTGGAGTTTATAATGATTTTTTAATGCAGCAGCTGAAAGAATTGACTTCTTCTATTTTGGTGATTCCTGAAGAAAAACTAATCGATTATAAGGAGGCTTTAATCTTTGGTTTATTGGGAGTTTTAAAACTACGCGGAGAAATCAACGTATTGAAAAGCGTAACGGGAGCTAAAGAAAATCACTGTTCAGGGAAAATTTATTCACCGAAAAATAATTGATAGTTTCAAGATTTATTTTGAATTATCTCTTGACTTGTTTTTTTAGAAAAATCTATGTTTTCATACATTTCATGTCCGAAATCTAAGAAAACATTTCTTTTGAGATTTAAGTTCTCAAACCATTCTTTTGCGGGTTGATATTTATCTTTTTCTCCAAAATACAATTCTATTTTTGTAGAAGGTTTTGCCATTTCATATCTTAATCTTGTAGAGGAAATCAAAGTCAAGCTTTTTACATTTTTTGCTTTTAAAGCATACTTCCAAGCAATAACTCCACCCACACTAAAAGCAAGAATATGTGTTTTTTCCTTTTCTTTTTGCTGTAGATTTTCAACAGCTTTTTCTATTCCAAAGTTTACAAAATCTTGATGAATCTTTTCTGCGGATTTTCCTTTTGAATTGATTTCTGCTAAAATCCGACTGTCATAATATTTTATTTCAAAATGATTTCGAAGTATTTGTCTATATTTTTCTGGATACCGTCCCAAAAAGTGTGTCTATATTCATAAAACAATCATCTCAACTTATATATTTGAAGTTCTGAACAACTTAAAAAAATAGAAGAGAGATGATTGAATTATCAAAAGTACAATTACAAGAG
>JAJYSY010000016.1 GCA_021793375.1 Bacteroidota bacterium
TCTTTTTTAAAAATTTTCAAGTGGATATTTAGAAAAATCGGCTACAAACACATTATGAAATCCATTTTTATAAAGATATTCTGCTTCATAAGAATTTCCACTTCCGGGAATGAGAATTTTTAAATCTTTGTTTTCAAGCTGATCGATGTATTCTTTTATCGGAGTAGAAACATATCCAATATTCCAACCTGTTTTTCCTTTTTTGTATTTATTACTCCAAAAAGATTCTTCCATTTTTTATGATTTATCAATTCTTCCAAAGATAAAAATTGCAAACCATTTATTATAAATGAAAAATAAAATTATTACAATATAATTTATATCATAAAATTGCTTGTCAAAAAATATTTTTACTCTAAATTGGCAGCCGAAAATTTAAAGTTATTTTGATTGTCAAAAAATAAACACATCGGAATTATTGGCGGAGGAATAGCAGGGTTGACCGCCGGAATAATGCTTCAAAATCAAGGTTATAAAGTTAGTGTTTTTGAAGCTTCAGAAAATATTCGCGGAATAGGAGCCGGAATTGGTTTGGCTGCTAATGCGATGAAGGCTTTTGAATATCTTAATTTGGCAGAAGAACTTAAACAAATCAGCAATGTTTTAGAAGATTTTAAAGTTTGTAATCCAAAAGGAGAAACTTTATTTGCTATAAATACAGCTAAAATCAGCGAAAATTTTCAAACTGAAAACTATGCTATTCATAGAGCAGACTTACATCAATATTTAGTAGATAAATTGGGAGAAGAAAAGATTTTCACCGGAAAAAAACTGAAAAATTTTAAACTCTTATCCCATCAAGTAAATCTTAAATTTAAAGATAAATCAAATGTTATTGTTGATTTTGTAATTGGAGCAGATGGTGTAAATTCTAAAGTTAGAAGAATTTTATTGCCTGAATCAAAACCACAATATGCCGGATATTGGTGTTGGAGAGGAGTAGTGGATTATGAAAAAAAAGATTTTCATAAAAGCATGGCTGTATGGGGGAAAAAAGGAAGATTTGGAATTACTCCTTTAGGAAAAAATAAAGTGTATTGGTTTGCTTGTATAAACACAAAACTAAAAGGAAAAACAACTGAATTTACTCTGAAAGATTTACAAAATCAATTCAGAAACTATACTTCTCCCATCCCGGAATTGTTGTCTTTAAGTCAAGAAAATGAACTTATAAGCGGTCCGATAATGGATATAAATCCTATAAATCAATTTAAATTTGCTAAAATTTTATTAATCGGAGATGCAGCTCATGCCACCACCCCAAATATGGGGCAAGGTGCTTGTATGGCTATTGAAGATGTAGCAGTTTTACAAGAAGAATTAAAAAACAATGATTTGAAAACTGCCAGTTTTAATTTTGAAAAAAGAAGATTAAGCAGAACAAAATACATTATTAAAAATTCCAGAAGAGCAGGAAAAATAGCACAAGCTGATCAGCAGTTTTTAATTGGATTAAGAAATAACATTTTTAAAACACTTCCTGAAAAAATAACACAATTTCCTTTAAAACGTTTGTATGAAGAAGATTTCATGAAATTTTAGATGCTTTTTGTAACGCATGTTACTTTGTTATAAAAACAAGATAGAGATGTTTGCATTTCGAAAATAATTTTCGGAAAAAAAAAGAATTCTAAAAGAAAAATAAACTGAAAACTATTAATTTTTGTAAGTTTATTCGCTATAATTAAAGTTGTAATAAGTTGTTTGCTGTCAAGGAAATAAGTGAAAACTGATAATTAAACTTTCAACTTTATAAACAGCAAAACTTTATAAAAATATTGTAATTAATATAGCTTATCAATTAGTATTAATTTTTAAGTTAGCCATAAAAAAGAAAAATTATGTTTTTCAAACACATTTATGACGAAACCTTAGCTCAAGGGAGTTATTTAATTGGTTGTCAAGCAACCGGAGAAAGCATTGTAATTGATGCAAAAAGAGATATAGATACTTATCTTGAAATTGCCGAAAAAGAAAATCTGAAAATAACACATATCACAGAAACGCATATTCATGCAGATTATTTATCAGGATCAAGAGAATTGGCAGCAGTAACCCAAGCAGATTTATATTTGTCTGATGAAGGCGGAAAAGATTGGCAATATGAATTTCCACACAAAGGATTAAAAGAAGGAGATATTATTAAAGTAGGAAATCTTTCTTTAGAAGTAATTCACACTCCGGGGCACACTCCCGAAAGTATTAGTTTTTTATTGACAGATCACCCGGCAACAGATAAACCTACTATGGTTTTTACCGGAGATTTTGTTTTTGTCGGAGATATTGGTCGTCCTGATTTATTAGAAGAAGCTGCAGGAATAAAAAACACTAAAGTTAAAGGAGCAGAAGATATGTTTGAATCTTTAAAAAAGTTTAGTGCTTTACCAGATTATGTTCAAGTTTGGCCGGCACACGGAGCAGGATCAGCTTGCGGAAAATCTTTAGGCGCAGTTCCCAATTCCACAGTGGGATATGAAGAAATTCAAAACTGGGCTTTTCAATATAAAGATAAACAAGAATTTGTAGATTTATTACTTGAAGATCAACCTGAACCTCCAAAATATTTTGCAATGATGAAACACTTAAATAAAGTGAAAAGACCATTGCTGATAGAAGTTCCTAAACATCCGAAATTATCTAAAGAAGAGTTTTTAACCGCTTATCACAGAGGAATAAAAGTAATTGACGCTCGTGTGAGAGATGAATTTTTCAAAGGATTTTTGCCTAATACTTTAAATATTGAAGGCGGAAAATCTTTTTCTACTTGGATGGGTTGGCAACTTAATTATGAAGAACAATTTATGTTGATTGCTGACGAAAATCAAATGGAAGATCTTACGCGTAAATTGATGAGAATCGGCTTAGATAATATATATGGATTTTTTACCGATATAGAAAGTTTGGAAATTCCTTTAGAAAAAGCTGATCTTATTGAGTATGAAGAATTAAAAACTTATGTAGGAAGAGAAGATGTGCAAATTATTGATGTAAGAGGAAATGCAGAATATAAACTGAACAAAATTCCCGGAGCAGTTAATGTTTTTGTGGGAACAATTGCAGATAATCTGGATAAAATCGATAAAAGCAAACAATTGATTGTGCATTGTCAATCCGGAACAAGAACAACTGTTGCGTACTCTGTTTTAAAAAGAAATGGATTTGACAACATTAAAGTTTATAACGGTGGAATGATAGATTGGGAAGAAAATGAAAAAGCTAATCAAGAAAAAGCATTAGCTTAATAATTTAAAAACAACAAATCGGTTTGATGAAAAACCGATTTGTTTTCATATTTAAAAAACAAAAAAATGTTTAATTTTTTAAGCAGATTACACATCATAAGCGATGATAAAAACGCTTTAGAAGAATATATAAAAAACAATGCAAAACTGATTGATGTTCGTATTGCAGAAGAATTATCTTCAGGAAAAGTAGCAGAAGCACTTCATATTCCTATGCAAGAAGTTCCGGGACATTTAGATAAGTTTGATAAAAAAGAAAACATTATTGTTTTTTGTAGAACAGGAAACAGAAGTGAACACGTAAAAGAGTTTTTATTAAATCACGGATTTGAAAATGTTTTGAATGGAGGTTCTTGGCAGCAAGTAGAAAAATTAATTCAAAAGAATAAATAACTCTAATCTTATTTTTTTTGAATAAAAGCCAGCTTTAAATTCTTCATCAAAAGCCAACCCAAAGAAATTGGAAATAAACAACTCAATGCAGCCAAAATCTGATAATAATAAATTATTTGAGGTAATTTCAACCAAAATCCTATGGCGTGATAAAAGATTAAAATTTCTGTAGTAATAAAAGTAAAAAGAAAAAGATTGATAATAGATTTAGAAAATTTAATCATCTTAAAATAAGATAAGAAAATCCAAAGTATTGGTGTTACAATTCCTAAAAACACCAAATGTAAATAACCAATCACAAAATCTTTAAACTCAAAAGCAAGATTGGCAAAATAAGGAATTCCGGAAATAAACTGCATCAACACTCTGATTACCAATAAAAAAGCAGCAAATTTTATTAAGAAATAAGCATAAGAAGAAAATAGTTTTTTAATAGCTTTCTTTTTGGGTAAAAGCATTTTAAAAAACAGAAAAAAACCATAAAGCTGATAAACTGCTCCAATAATTCCCAAAGCATAAAAAATTGCCGGAGGATTTTTCCAAAGTACAGACAAGAAATAAGATAAAATTATTCCTGTATTTAAAATTACATAAAATCGCTCTTTTTTATGAGCAGAAAAAACAATTCGTTTTTTTTCTAAAATTCTAAATAAAACACTTAATAAACTTAAGAAGAAAAATCCACTGTACAGAAAATGTAAAAAGAAATAAAGCGCATCATTAAACCAAAAGGAATCCACTCCAACTGTTGCGCTAATCGGTCCAACTGTCCAAGTTCCAAGACTTGATATAATTAAATAAAACAATCCTGTTTTAGCTAATTTCCATGAAAAAGTTGATTTTAATCTTTTAGGAATATATTTTATGATAAACCAAGAATACCAATAAGTAGTCAATAAATAAAGTGAAGAAAAAGCAATGGAATACAATCCATATCCTTGAATTGGAAAAGCGATCAACATTCCCAAAAAAGAGAGGTTTGCGATAAGAAAAATCCGGTTGTGTAGTTTTTTCTGATTGGATTTCTTTAAAAAGGTTTTATAAATCAACAAACTCAAACCTAAATATAACCATCCTAAAAGTGCTACATGAGAATGGGTATGTAAAATATTTTCATAGTTAAAAAATGAAATCGGCGTAACAAAGAAAAACCTCAATAAAATTCCTAATAAAGAAACTATAAAGAAATAACCAAGAGCAGCAGTAGTATGTTTTTTTAAATTCAACAAATTTTCAGAGCAGCTTTTACACTTTATTTATAATCAGTTTTTGAAAAAAGACAAATATCTTTATTATTTACTAAACACAGAATGATATTATTTAAAATATTAAAAACCGTAAAACCTGAAAAAAATTAAGAGAAAACCAATAAAAACACAAAGAATTAAGATTTATAAGTATAAAACATTTTAAAAGAAAAAGATAGTCTATTAAATTTTAATATATTTAAATTTACAGAAAAATAAAACGCTAACTTGACCAAGAAAAACACTACAGAAAACCAATCAAAAAACGAAAAAACCAAGCGAAAAAAACCTTGGTGGAAAAGAGTTTTTAAAATTGTTTTTAGAACAATTCTGTTGTTTATTATTCTTTTTGTTTTACTAATTCTTTTTATCAGAAGTCCGTGGGGGCAAAATATTATTGTGGGAGAAGCCACAAAATATATTTCCAAAAAAACACAAACTGAAGTCGGTATAGAAAAACTGTTTATCACCTTAAAAGGAAATGTAAATCTTGAAGGTTTATATGTAGAAGATCAACAAGGAGATACTTTGGTTTATTCAAAAGAATTAAAAATTGATATTCCTTTTATTCCAATCATAAAAGGACAACCTATAAGTTTAAATCACTTGTATTGGGATGGATTAAAAGCAAATGTTTCCCGAAAAGATTCGTTGGAAGGATATAATTTTCAGTTTATTATAGATGCTTTTTCTTCCGAAGAACCTCAACCTGAAATACAAGAAACTGAAAAAGAAAATCAGAATTTACCAAAAATAAATATAGGAAATATTGATTTTTCAAATTTCAACTTAAAGTTTGATGATGAAGTAATGGGAATAAATGCCCAAATAGATTTGGGGAAATTCAAGTTTATAGGAAAAAATATAGATTTGAATAAAATGCAATACGAAGCAAGAGAAATTGCTTTAGAAAACACCAACCTGAGTTATATTCAAACAAAACCTTTTGCAGCAGTAGAAGACACCACAACCACCACACTTCCTTTTTTGAGTTTAGATAAATTAAAATTAAATAATGTCAAAGCTTTTTATCAATCCAAACCTGATGAAATGGAAGCTGAAGCAGATTTAAATGATTTTTTATTGGAATTGCCCAAAGCAGATTTGGCAAATCAAGATGTAGAAATCAATCAATTATTGCTGCATAAATCTTTTCTGAAATTAAAACTTGAAGAAGAAAGCAAAGCTGAAGAAGAATTAAAAGAAACCGGGAAAAAAGTAGAGGAAAAAGTAGAAGAAGCTTTTGTTTTTGAATGGCCGGATTGGGAAATAAAAGTAAATACCATAGGTTTTGAAGAAAATCATTTGATTTATCAAAAAGGAGAAAAACCCACTTCTTTAAAAGAATTTAATCCGGATTATATCGATTTATCAGATTTTACTTTAGCAATTCATAATATAGAATTAACAAAAGATGAAAAAGCAAAAGCAGATTTTGAAAAATTATCTTTTCAAGAAAAAGATGGATTGGATTTAAAGCAAATAAGTTTTGGTTTAGATTTAAACAATACAGATTTAGCCATAGAAAATCTTCTTGTTGAAACTTCAAAAAACAAGTTGAATTCTCATCTTAAAATCACTTATGACTCTTTAAATGATTTAATCGACAAACCTGAAAAATCAAAACTTGATATAGATTTAAAAGATTTTTCGCTCAATCTGACAGAAGCATTTTATTTTGCTCCGGATTTAAGAACAAATGAATATTTTTATAAATTAAGCAGAAGAAAAACCTCCGGAAAACTCAAAGCTAAAGGGAGTTTAGCTCACTTGAATTTAACAAACTTAAATGTAAAATGGAGAAATACGCATCTTAATACTAAAGGAAAATTCAAGAACTTAACAGATCAAGATAATTTATATGCAGCGGTAGATTATTTTGTGTTAACCAGTAATCGCTCAGATGTTTTGCAATTTATAGAAGAGGAAGACATCGGAATTTCAATTCCTGAAACTATTTATTTGCAAAGCAAATTACATGGAGGTTTAACAGATTTAAAAACCCAAACAGTTTTAAAAATTCCTGAAGGAGAAATCAATTTAGACGGAGGTTTTACCAATAAAGAATTTATTGCTTTTAATGCAGATTTGGATGTTATAGAATTTGATCTTGGAAAACTTTTAGACAATCCTGAAATCGGAAAAATAGAGTTGAATTTAAAAACCCAAGGAGAAGGAAATACTATAGAAAAACTCACAGCAGATTTACATGCAGAGTTTCAAAAATTAGAATTTAATGATTATGATTTTTCCGCTTTAAAATTAGAAGGAAAATTGGTGGAAGGAGAAGGAAATATCCTCCTCAATTATTTGGATGATAATTTGGATATGTCTTTAAATTCTAAAGTAAAATTGGATTCTTTATACCAAAAAGTAAGTGCAGATTTAGATGTTGTTAAAGCAGATTTGAATAAATTAAATTTAATTGATAAAGAAATCAAAACAAATTTATTTTTAATTGCCGATTTTGAAAATGACGATGGAAAAATGACTGTGGAAAGTCATTTAGCAGAAGGAAATATTTCTTATGATAAGAAAACTTATATTCTCGGTCCTCTAAATATGGGAGGATTAATCCAAAAAGACAGTACTTCTTTTGCTTTAAACAGTAAAATATTAAGTGGTCAGTTGGCTGCAAATGCAGAACCTCAACAAATAGGAAAAGCTGTAGAAAGACAACTTAAAAGATATTTCAGAGATAGTTTACCTCCTATAGATACGCTTAGAAACCCGATAAAACTTCAAGCAGATATGCAGGTTTCTCCGCATCCGTTGCTGACAGATGTTTTTGTGCAAGGAATTGTGGAAATGGATACTTTAAAACTTGAAGCAGATTTTGATCAAGAAAAAGATTTTTTGTCTTCAAATATAAATTTATCTTATTTAAATTTTGAAAATAATATTATAGATAATTTATATTTTGACATCAATTCCGCTAGGGATGTAGCGCAATTTGTTTTTGGTTTTGAAAACGTAGATGCCGGAAGTTTTGGAATGAACAGAACTTATTTGACAGGGGATTTAACAGAAGGAGTTCTCACTGCAAATTTCTTTTCTTTTGATAATAATAATGAGATATTTTATTCTTTCCACAGTGAAGTTTCCGGCAGAAAAAACGAAATGAAATTTCATTTGCTTCCTTACAACTTAACATTAAATAATGAAGATTGGGAAATTCCGGAAGACAATGAAATTGTAATCAAAGAAAAATCTATCGAAGCTCACAATTTTCATTTAACCAAAGAAAACAGAAAGTTTGAAATTGCCAATGATTTAATTGAAACCAAAAGAAATAATATAGGATTAGGATTTAAAGATTTTAAATTAGAAACTTTAATCGCTTTATTAAATCCACAAGAACATTTGGCAAGTGGAAATTTACAAGGAAAAATTGTGGCGGTAAATCCAATGGAAAAAATAGGTTTTTTAGCAGATTTTGGAATCGATGAGTTAGAAGTTATGCAAGCTCCGCTTGGAGATTTAGGATTAAAAGCTTTTTCAAGAGATTTGAATAGATATCGTTTTAAAATGGATTTAAAAGGAGAGGATGTTGATTTGGATTTAAACGGAGATTTTGCAAATGATGAAGAACCAAGGATAAATGCAGATTTAAAATTAAATGAATTTGGATTTAAAACCATTGCTGCTCTTTCTCAAAAAGAATTAACTCACGGAAAAGGATATCTTTCCGGAGAATTTTCTATAAAAGGACCCACAAAATCTCCGGATTATAGCGGATTTTTTAAATTTAACGAGGCTTCTTTTAAAGTGGCAAAATTCAACTCAGAGTTTGTCTTAAACGATGATGAAATAGATATTGCCAATCAAAAAATAACATTAAACAATTTCACTATTGAAGATGAAAACGGAAAAGAATTTGGAATAGATGGTTCCATTACCACCAAAAAACTATTAAATCCGAAATTCAATTTAAATCTAAATACAAAAGATTTCCAGTTGATGAATTCAACTGCAGAAGATAATAAGTTGTTTTATGGAAAATTAAACTTCGATTTAGACGGAACAATCAAAGGAAGTGCTTCTAATCCTGAAGTTGATGTAAGAATTAAAATTAATAAAGACACAGATTTTATTTATGCGCTTTCTGCTGCTCAGGCCGGTATGGACAGCCAAGAAGGAGTAGTGGAATTTGTAAATAGAACTGCTCCAAATTATGTGATAGAAGAAGAAACAGATTCTATAAATACAGCAAATATTCCAGGAATGAATCTTCATGCAAATCTCAATATAGAAAAAGGTTCAAAATTTGGAGTAATTATGGATCCGCGAACAAAAGATAAAGCAGAAGTTTCTGGAGATGGATCTTTAGATTTCAGAATGAATCCAAATGGACAAATGAATTTATCGGGACGTTATACCATTGACGAAGGATTTTATAAAATGAGTTTATATAATTTGGTGAGAAGAGAATTCAGCTTTCAATCCGGAAGCTCAATTACTTGGGCAGGAGATCCGATGGATGCTGATTTAGATGTAACGGCTATTTATGAAGTAAAAGCTTCTCCGGCAGGATTGATGGGAGGAGGAGCATCAGAAATCAGTGAAGAAGACAGAAATAAATATAAACAAAGATTACCGTTTTTAGTTTCTTTAGGTGTAGGCGGAACTATTGATCAACCGGATTTAAGATTTGGTTTAGATATGGAAGAAGAATCCAAAGGAGCTATGGGTGGAGCTGTTTATAGTCAACTTTCTCAAATGAAAGATGATGAAGGAGAGGTAAATAAACAAGTTTTTTCTTTATTGGTTTTAAATAGATTTTTCCCGGAATCCGGATCAGATGGCGGGGGCGGAGGTTTTGCCACGGTGGCAAGAAATAACTTAAATCAAGCTTTATCAGATCAGCTAAATAATTTTTCTGATCAGTTGACCGGAGATTCCGGATTTAGACTCAACTTTGATTTGGATAGTTATGAAACATATTCCGGCGGATCTTCTCAACAACGAACAGATTTGGATATCAGCGCAGAACAAAGACTTTTTAATGATAGATTGGTCGTAAAAGCAGGAACAGAAATGAATGTTCAAGGAGATTTACAACCGGGAGAAGAAAGACCACTTTTAGGAAATGTAAGTATTGAATATCTCTTGACAGAAGATGGAAGATGGAGAATAAATGGATTTAGAAAAAATGAATACGAAAATGTAATTGACGGACAAGTTTTTACTAATGGAATAGGATTATTATTTCAAAAAGATTTTGACAGATTTGGTTATTTATGGAGAAGTTTAATTGGAAATCCTCAAAAATATTATGCAAAAAAAAGAAAAGAACGTCAAAAGAAAAAAGAAGAAAGAAAAATTAAAAAAGAAGCTGTAGAAAATCCTAATACAGAAAAAGAAGAACCTAAAAATCAGGAGTAAAAATGCGCATATTTAAAAATACAATTCTTTGTTTATTGATTTTGCTGACGATTACTTCGTGTGCAGTAAAAAAATATATTCCTGAAGGAGAATTTCTATACAGAGGAGGAAAAATAAATCTTCATACTTCAGAAGAAATAAAAAACAAAGCTGAACTTCATGATGAGTTGGAAGATGTGCTTTATCCGGAACCGAATTCCAAATTTTTAGGAATGTATCCCGGTTTGCATTATTACTATGTTTATAATGAAGAAAAAACAAATTTCTGGAGAAAATTCATGTATAACAGAATGGGAGAATCTCCGGCATATTTTTCTGATGTAGATATTGATAATACAGAAGAATTACTGCAAAATAGATTGGAAAATAATGGTCTTTTTTATGGGAAAATTGATAATGAAGTAAAAATTGACAGTAGCAGAAAAACAGTAAAAATAGATTATGATATAAAAGTCGGAAAACCTTATATTATAGAAAAATTTGAATTTGAACCGGATTCTACAAACCCTAAGGATTTAAATGATAAAATTAAAGAAGCTTTAGCAGAAACAGAAATTAAAGAAGGTGAAGACTTTAATTTGTCAAACTTTAAAAAAGAACGCGAAAGAATAGATGGTTATTTAAAAGACAGAGGATATTATTATTTTAACAAAGATTTTTTATTGTTTGAAGCTGATACCAATCAATATACTAATCGAAAATTAGATTTATTTTTAAAACTCAAATCAGAAACACCAGAAAAATCAAAATATCCTTATGTGATTGATAGTTTATTGGTTTACAGCGGAGTTTATAATGACACGGTTTATGGCGTTCAAGATACCGTAAAAATTAAAAATGTAGATTTCATCCAAAGCAAGAAAAATCCATTTTTTAAACCCAAGCGTTTACGTCCTTTTATCTTGTTGGAAAAAGGACAATATTATAATTCTCAAAGCTCAAGATATACCAGCAGAAGATTATCAAATATAGGAACGTATAAATTTGTCAACATTCAATATGCAGATTCGGATTCTATAGTAGATTCATTAGGAAACAGACATCTCACCAGTGTGATATCTTTATCGCCTTTACCGCGAAGAAGAATTCAATTTAAGCTGGAAGGCGTAACCAAGTCCAATGAATTTACCGGGCCGAGATTAGGAGCTATTTATACCAACAGAAATATTTTTAAAGGAGGAGAAGATTTAAAAGTAGAAACCAATTTTGGATATGAAGAGCAGTTTTCAAAAAGAAATAAAGGAGATCGAAGTTTAAATTTAGGATTAAAAGCATCTTTAATTTTTCCAAGAATGATTTTTCCTGCCAATTTTGAAAAAGCATTTAGGTATGCAATTCCTAAAACTCATATTTCTGCCGGTGTGGATTACCTCAACAGGAAAAAATTATATTCTTTAAATTCTTTTTCTACTTCTTTTGGATATGTGTGGGATCAAAACAGATTTGTCAATCATAATTTGAGTTTAATCAATATAGATTATGTGAAATTAGGACACACCAGCGATAGATTTAATGAAGCTTTAGAAGAAAATCCATTCTTAAAAAGAAGTTTTGAACAACAATTTATTGCCGGATTGATGTATTATTACACTTACAATGAATTAAATGATAAACAAAAAAGAGGAAGATTATATTTTCAAACCAGTCTTGATATTGCCGGAAATGGATTAAGTTTATTTGGAAAAAAACGAGATGATGGCACCAAAACATTTTTAGGATTGAGATATGCACAATATGTAAAAGCTGATTTTGATATTAGTTATCATTTTGATTTAGACAGAAAAGGAAAACAAACTTTAGTCGGACATTTATTCGCCGGAATGGGATTGCCTTATGGAAATTCAAAATCCTTGCCTTTTGTAAAACAGTATTTTTCCGGAGGACCTTATAGTTTGAGAGCTTTTAGAATCAGAGGAATTGGTCCGGGAACCTATAAACCCGATCCAGATGCTTATTCTTATTTTGATCAAGCCGGAGACATCAGATTAGAAGCAAATTTGGAATATAGATTTCCTATAGTTTCTATTTTAAAAGGAGCAGTTTTTGCCGATGCCGGAAATGTTTGGTTGTATAAAAAAAATGAAGCTCTTCCGGGAGGAGAATTTTCTAAAGAATTTATCAAAGAATTAGGAATAGGAACAGGTTTTGGAATAAGAGTTGATGTGCAGGGATTTGTAATTCGTTTGGATTTATCTTCGCCCATAAAACAACCTGCTCAAAATTGGAAATTCGATTATAAAAACCCAATGTTCAACTTTGGAATAGGTTATCCTTTCTAATAAAAAAATAAATCAAAAATGAGAATTCTATTCCCTACAAAAATTCTGTTATTTTTGCATAGTCACTCCTGTTATAAACTTTTATGGGAATTGTAAAAAATCAATCTGTAAAAAATCTGATTACCACTTATTCAGGTTTTGCTATCGGCGCAATAAACACCATTTTGCTTTATCCTCATCTTTTAGGAAAAACATATTATGGAGTGGTGATGACTATTTTAGCAACCGGATCTTTATTATCAGCTTTTATTAATTTTGGAATGCCCGATACTTTAATCAAGTTTTTTACAGCTTATAAATCTGAAGAAGACAAAAAAAGATTATTGGGTTTTGCTTTACTCACTCCAATTTTTTCCGGAGGATTATTCGGAGTTTTCGGATTGATTTTCTATAGATTTATCCAAGATTATTTTGCAAAAAGTCCGGAAATGGATCCTTTTGTGTGGTTGATTTTTGTAATAGCAATTACAGAAGCTTATTTTAAAGTTTTTTTTAACTGGGGGAGAATCAGGTTTAAAAGTGTTTTTGGAAATTTTATGAGAGAAGTTTTTCATAGAATTTTAATCATGATTTTGTTGTTTTTTGTGTATTTAAATAAAATATCAACCACAAATTTTATTTATTTACTCACCGCAATTTATGTACTAAGAAGCTTGATTATGATGCGTTATGCATTTTATCTATTACCCCCAAAAATTAGTTTTAAAGTTCCGGAAAATCTGACAAGAATTTTAAAATATTCTTCTTTGATTTTAATTGCCGGATTAGCATCTAATGTTTTATTGGATTTAGATAAAACTATGATTCCGCATTTTATGTCTATCGGAAATGTTTCTGTTTATGCTATAGCAGTTTTTATTGTAACAGTGATAGAAGTTCCCGTAAAAGCTATGCGACAAATCACACATCCTATTACCGCCAGTCTTTTAAATTCAAAAAACTGGAAAGAATTAGAAACTCTTTATAAAAAAAGCTCTATTAGTTTATACACCGTAAGCGGTTTTTTGTTTGCCATAATTGTGACAAACGCTGATCAGTTTTATGATTTTTTATCAGAAGAATATTATATCAGTATGGGAATAATCGTATTGTTGGCTTTGATAAAACTCTCTCGAAATACATTGGGAATTGGAGGAAGTATTTTAAAAAACTCAGATTATTATAGATTGCTGTTAGTCGCCGCTTTTGTTACTGTAATTTTAGCATTTCTTCTCAACTATTTAATGATTCCCGCTTGGGGACTTTACGGTGCAGCAATTGCCAGTATGACTTCATTTTTTGTATATGATATTTTAAAAGTTTGGTTTGTTTATAAGAAATTCAAAATGCAGCCATTCACGATAAAATCATTATATCTTACTTTATTTCTCAGTGTTTTTACTTTAGTGTTTTTCTATATAGATTTTCATCCGAATGCTTTTTGGGGGATTGCCATAAAGTCAATCCTTATGACAGCAATTTATATTCCTGTGATTTACTTTGCTAATTTTTCTGAAGATATTTCTTTGATGATAAAAAAACTAATAAGAAGATAATCCATAAGAATTAAAATAAATCTAAAATATATTTTCCTTATTTTCGTGAAAAATTTTTCATTTTCATAATTTTTAAAAAATCTGTTTACATGAAAATATTAGTTACCGGAGGATTAGGATATATAGGTTCTCACACTGTTGTTGCTTTGATAAATCAAGGATATGAAGTAGTGATTATAGATAATCTTTCCAATTCAAGTATTGAAGTTTTAGAAGGAATCACAGCAATTACCAACAAAACTCCGGAATTTCATAAAATAGATTTAAGAGAAAAAAACACTGTTGCGCAATTTTTTGATCAACATAAAGATATAAAAGGAATTATTCATTTTGCAGCTTCAAAAGCAGTGGGCGAAAGCGTGGAAAAACCTTTGTTGTATTATGAAAATAATATTTCTTCTTTAGTTTATCTCTTACAGGAAATGAAAAAAAGAAATCTTTCCAATTTTATTTTCAGTTCTTCTTGCACAGTTTATGGACAAGCAGATGAATTGCCCATTACAGAAAATGCTCCGGTAAAAAAAGCAGAATCTCCTTATGGAAATACTAAATTAATCGGAGAAAATATGATTGAAGATTTTTGCCAAAGTCAAAAAGAATTTAAAGCTATATCATTAAGGTATTTCAATCCGATTGGTGCGCATTCTTCTGCAAAAATAGGAGAATTACCTATTGGAACTCCACAAAATTTAGTGCCTTTTATTACACAAACTGCAATCGGAAAAAGAAAAGAACTTTCTGTTTTTGGAGATGACTACAATACTCCCGATGGGACTTGCATCAGAGATTATATTCATGTGATGGATTTGGCAGAAGCGCATGTTCGTGCTTTAGAAAGATTATTAAAAGCAGAAACAAAAAACAATTATGAAGTTTTTAATTTAGGAACCGGTTCAGGAAGTTCGGTGATGGAAATCATCAAAACTTTTGAAAAAGTTACCGCTCAAAAATTACCTTATAAAATAGCAGGAAGAAGAGCAGGAGATATCACCGCAGCTTTTGCCGACACCCAAAAAGCCAATGAAATATTAGGCTGGAAATCCAAAAGGTCTTTAGAAGAAGCTTTGTCCAGCGCTTGGAATTGGGAGATAAATGTCAATAAAAATTAATTTACCTGCTCAATACATAAAAACCGTGAATCACGCCCGGTAGCCAACCTAAAAGTGTCAACAACAAATTGATTAAAAAATCTGTTCCTATTCCTTTTTCTAAAGCTACTGCTAAAGGAGGTAAAATAATGCAAATAATAATTGTGAAAATTGACATAGTGATATAAAATAAAGATTAAAAAGTTCTTTAAATTAAGTCTTTTCTGAGAAAAAAGAAGATTTATTAGAAATAAATTCTTTAAAACTTTATTAAGACTGCTCTAATCGATAAAAACCACCGCTTCTTGTGCTTGAAATAAGCGGTAGATTTCTTATTTTTGGGGAAATCATTTATAAACACAAAAGATTTTATTTTACTGAAGTTTTTTTAGTGAAAAATCAAATCAATTTAATTCAGAAATATGACAAAAGCCAAACATTACGTTCAAGGAAGTTGGGTAGAAGGAAAAGGAGAAGGAAGACCGGTTTATGATGCAGTTACCGGAGAAGTATATACCACAGTTTCTACCGAAGGATTAGATATTCCTTCCATCTTGCAATATGGTCGAGAAAAAGGAGAAGCTTTACGTAAAATGACTTTTATCGAGCGTGGAAATATGTTGAAAAAACTTGCTTTTCATTTGATGAAGAAAAGAAAAGATTTCTACGAAGTAAGTTATCATAGTGGAACAACAAGAGCAGACGCTTGGTTCGATATTGACGGAGGGATTGGAAATTTATTTGCCAATGCTTCTTTAAGAAAAGAATTTCCAAATTTACCTTATCACATAGAAGGAAATCCGGTAGATTTATCGCGAGGCGGAAAATTTATGGGGCATCATATCTTAGTTCCCAAAGAAGGGGTGGCTGTTCACATTAACGCTTTCAACTTCCCGGTTTGGGGAATGTTAGAAAAATGTGCGCCCAACTGGATGGCAGGAATGCCTGCAGTGGTAAAACCGGCAACAGATACAGGATATGTTACAGAAGCAGTGGTAAAAGAAATCATTGCCTCCGGAATTTTACCCGAAGGAGCTTTACAACTCATCAATGGATCTGCGCATAATATTTTAGATACCGTAACCTCTCAAGATGTAGTGAGTTTTACAGGATCTGCCGCAACAGGAAGAATGCTGAAAACCACACCGAGATTGATAGAAGAATCCGTTCCGTTTAATATGGAAGCAGATTCTCTTAACGCTACAATTTTAGGAGAAGATGCAGTTCCCGGAACTCCGGAATTTGATTTGTTTATCCGTGAAATCCGTAGAGAAATGACAACAAAATGTGGTCAAAAATGTACCGCAATCAGAAGAATTGTTGTTCCTGAAAATCTGTTGGAAGATGTACAAATTGCCTTAGGAAAATCCTTAGAAAAAGTTACCGTGGGAGATCCAAGACTGAAAGAAGTCAGAATGGGCGCTTTGGTCAGTCGTAAACAATTACAAGAAGTTAAAGACCGCGTTAAAGAAATCGGACAAACAGCTGATATTGTTTTCGGAAATTTAGATGAAATCGAAACCATCGGAGCAGATGCTTCAAAAGGAGCTTTTATCAGCCCAATTCTTTTAAGAGAAGATAATCCGTTAAAAAACTTATCTGTTCATGAAACAGAAGCTTTTGGCCCGGTGAGTACGTTGATGCCTTATAAAACTTTAGAAGAAGCTGTTAAGATTTCTAAATTAGGAAAAGGTTCTTTAGTGAGTTCTATTTTTACCAATAACGATAAAATTGCAAGAGAATATACGGTCAGTGCAGCTACACATCACGGAAGAATTCTTTGTATTAACAGAGAAAGCGCAAAACAAAGCACCGGACACGGCTCTCCATTACCGACTTTAATTCACGGTGGACCCGGAAGAGCAGGAGGTGGAGAAGAAATGGGTGGTTTAAGAGGAATCAAACATTATATGCAACGTTGTGCTATTCAAGGATCGCCAACAACTTTGACAGAAATCACCGGAATTTATCAACCTAATGCAGATTATAAAGAAGCAGAAAAACATCCTTTTGCTTATCATTGGGAAGATATTAAACCCGGAATGTCCATCAAAACCCACAGTAGAACCATCACCAATTCTGATATTGTAAACTTCGGAAATTTAACTTGGGATCATTTCTATGCACATACAGATGAAACCGCTTTAGAAGGATCTATTTTTGAACATAGAACTGCGCACGGATATTTCATTATTTCTTTAGCAGCAGGACTTTTTGTTTATCCAAATAAAGGACCAGTGGCAGCAAATTATGGTTTGGAAGATATTCGCTTTATCAGACCGATGTATGATGGAGATACTTTACATGTAAGATTGACTTGTAAAGAAAAAGTTGACAGAGATCAAACCGGAAAAGTTTTACCAAGTGGAATTGTAAAATGGTATGTTGAAGTCTTTGATACTAAAGTAACCAACGGATTAATTCCTGAAGATGAATTAGGAGATAAAGAAGCTTTAGTAGCTGTAGCCACAATTTTGACAATGGTGCAGAAAAAACAAACTACTTTTGTAGAAATGACAGACGAAAATGTAGATAAAGCACTTTCAAAATTAACAGAAGATGCTAAACCAAAATGGGGAAAAATGACTCCTCAGCAAATGGTGGAACATTTAGAAGAATTATATAAACTCAGCATCGAAGAAAATCCTGATTTTGAGGTGGTGACTCCGGAAGATAAAGTAGAGAAAGTTCAAGAAACTTTATGGGATTACAACCCAATGCCAAAAAACTTTGACCTGCCTTTATATGAAGATGGAAAACTTCCTGAGTTGAGATATGAAACTTTAGAAATCGCAAAAGAAAAAATGAAAGAAGCCAGAAAAGCTTATCAAAATTACTTTGTGAAACATCCAAATGCAAAAACTAAACACATTGTTTTTGGAGAACTTTCTAAGTTTGAATGGAAACTATTAGACAGAAAACATCTAAACCATCACTTTAGTCAATTTAATCTTTTAGGTTAAAAATCAATTAATTACATAATGTAAAAAATAAAGCTTTTGAAAGATTTATTAATTTTTCAAAAGCTTCTTTTAAAATAAAATTTATGTCAGATAAAAAACAAGCTTACGTAAAACATCACATAGAAAACAATATAGCTACGGTAGAATTTTCTACTCCGGAGCACAATTCTATGCCGGGAAATATTTTAGCAAAATTAGCTGAAACCGTTACTGAAATGGGAAAAAATTCAGCAGTAAAAGTAATCGTTTTAAAAAGTGGTGGAGACCGAACTTTTTGTGCAGGAGCAAACTTTCAAGAATTAATTTCTATTGAAAACAGAGCACAAGGATTAGAGTTTTTCTCAGGATTTGCCAATGTAATCAATGCGATGAGAAAATGTCCGAAATTCATTATCGGAAGAGTACAAGGAAAAGCTGTGGGCGGTGGAGTAGGATTAGCTTCTTCAGTTGATTATTGTATGGCCACAAAATATGCTGCCATCAAATTAAGTGAATTAAATTTAGGAATTGGACCCTTTACAGTTGGACCGGCAGTACAAAGAAAAATTGGCGTAAGCGGATTTTCTCAAATCTCTATCAATGCCAACAAATTTTATGATGCAAAATGGGCGCAACAAAAAGGTTTATATACTGATGTTTTTGAAAGCACAGAAGAATTAGATGAAGCAGTAAAAACCTTAGCAGAAGAATTATGCACCTTCAATCCTGCAGCAATGGCAGAAATGAAAAAAATGTATTGGAAAGGAACAGAAGATTGGGATGAGCTTCTTCATGAACGAGCAGATATCAGCGGAGAATTAGTTTTAAGCGAATTCACCAAAGAAAAACTCAAAAAATATAAATAAAAACTAAATAGAATGAGGTGTTAGTCTTTAAATAATAAAAAACAAAGAAATAAAATCAAAAGATTTATTTTACATTTGAAATTTTTAAGTTCTAATACCTCATTTTAATTCCTAATCTTTAAACCCTAAATCATGATTTATAAATTCGGAAAATTCATCCCTGTTGTTCACGAAAGCAGTTTTGTTCATCCTTTGGCAGCTGTAATAGGAAATGTTATCATCGGAGAAAAATGCTATATAGGACCCGGAGCAGTAATCCGCGGAGATTGGGGAGAAATCGTATTAAAAGATGGAGTAAATGTGCAAGAAAATTGCACAATTCACGTTTTTCCGGGTAGAAATATCACACTTGAAGAAAGTGCGCATATAGGTCATGGTGCCATTGTTCACGGCGCAAATATAGGAGAAAATGCTATGGTGGGCATGAATGCTGTTGTTATGGATGACGCTTACGTAGGAAAAGAATCCATTGTCGGAGCTATGGCTTTTGTGAAAACTAAAATGGAAATTCCTCCCAGAAGTCTGGTGGTGGGAAATCCAGCAAAAATAATCAAACAAGTTTCTGATGAAATGTTAGCCTGGAAAACTGCAGGAACAAAACTTTACCAAAGACTTCCCGCAGATTCTTTTGAAGGTTTAGAAGAAGTTGAACCTTTAAGATCTGTTCCTAAATTCAGACCTAAACAAGAAAATTTTCATAAAACTTTAGAAGAATATAGAAACGAAAAGAAAAAATAAAGATTTCTATTACTTACTTTTTGTTTTGTGTTATAAATCATAAAAACTTATATCCCATTAAGTAAACTTCTTTTTTTTAACCTAAAAACTAATAAAATTCACTTCTTAACATAGGTTAATCAATATGAGCTTTGCTTTGCCGTATCTTTGTACCAGAAGAAAAAGGCAAGTAAAATGCAAAACAAGATAATTCATAGAGCAGAAAATAGAGGACACGCCAATCATGGTTGGCTGAATACTTATCACAGTTTCAGTTTTGCTAATTATAGAGATAATGAAAAAATCCATTTTGGTGTTTTACGAGTTCTGAATGATGACACCGTAGCACCGGGAAGAGGATTTGGAACTCATCCGCATGAAAATATGGAAATTATTTCAATTCCAACTTCCGGAAGATTAGAACACCGCGATAGTATGGGAAACGGAGGCATTATTGAAACAGAAGAAATTCAAGTGATGAGTGCCGGAACAGGAATTCAACACAGTGAATTTAATCCGGATGCTGACCAAGAAAGTAAATTTTTTCAAATTTGGTTATTTCCTAATAAACGAGATGTAAAACCTCGTTATCAACAGATTAAACTTTCAAAAGAAGAAAGAAAAAATAAATGGGATCAAATTATTTCTCCCAATGCTGAAGATAAAGGAGCCTGGATTCATCAAAATGCTTGGTTTCATATCGCAGATTTGGAAGAAGGAAAATCTTTAGCTTATCAATTAAAAGATAAAGAAAACAATGGGATTTATCTTTTTGTAATCGAAGGAGAAATTACTTTAGCAGAAGATCAACTTCAAGAAAGAGATGCTGTAGGATTGACTAACCTTGCTGACTTTGCAATAAAAGCCAATAAAAATTCAAAAATCTTATTGATGGAAGTACCTATGCAACTTCCCTCATATTTTAAATAAATGTATAACTTATAAAAATAAATAATTATGGAAGCTAAAACTTTTAAAATCGACAAAACCCATTCTACAATTGGATTTAACGTCAAATATATGATGTTTTCAAAAGTAAGAGGACAGTTTGATAAATACGAAGCTTCGGTTGAAATGCCGGATGAAAATTTTGAAAATGCAAAACTTAGTTTAGTTGCTGATGCACATTCTATCAACACACATAACGAAGAAAGAGATAAACACTTGAGAAGTGGAGATTTCTTTAATGCAGAAGAAAACAATGAAATCAAGTTTGATTCTAAAGAAATTACCAATAAATCAAATGGTAAATATGAAGTAGCCGGAGATTTAACCATCAACGGAATCACAAAACCTGTGGTTTTAAAAGCTAAATACAGCGGAGTGATGAAAGACCCTCCTTGGGGAAATGACAGGATTTCTTTAGTGATAGAAGGAAATATTGACCGTTATGATTGGGATATGAAATATAACTCTGCTTTGGAAACAGGAGGAGTTTTAGTAGGAAAAGGAGTTAATTTTGAAGTAGAAACTCAGTTTATATAGTTTGTTTTTAGTTGAAGTTTTAAAGAAGAAAAACCTTGTGGTAAAATAAATATCACAAGGTTTTTATATTTTTTGGAATTTCAGAGAATAAAACAGAATTTATTCTTCAATAAATTAATTCAACTGATCTAAATCCAAATCATCTAAATCATCGATATCTATAAAGTTATCTCCCAATCCATCTTCATAAAAATCTTCGTCGAAATCATCTTTATCAAATTCGCTTTCAAAGTTTTTTTCCGGTGGATTATCCGGTAAAACTCCATGAGAATACATTAAATTAGGATAGCTTTTTCCGGCTTCAGCTTCTTCCATATCTGCCAATTCCACATAAAAAGTCCACATCGAAAGAAAATCATATACATAAATCATCTTGGTGTTTTCTTTGTCAAAAACCGTGTCAAGCGCAGTTTCATTCATCATTCTCACAGATTCTGCTTCTCCTTCGCTCATATCAAAAAGCATGATTTCCTCTCCTTGATTCCATTCTTCATCACTGAGATAAAAAGATGCCATTTCATTTCCGTCAAATCCAAAAGCTTGAACAATAGAATTGTGTAAATCTTCTAAAGTATCTTCAGCATGAATTTCTATATCTCTGAAAACTTCTTCTAAAGTGTCTAAAACAATGCGAAATTTATAAATCATTTTCTTAATCTTTATGGATTTAAATCAAATCTAAATCAACAATATAGTTACAAATACAAAATTAGTTTTTTTGAAACAGCTAAGCTTGTTTTTTAGGAAAGTTTGTCAAAAAAAAACAGCAAGATTTTTTAATAATCCAAGCCCATTTTTTTTCCTTTTTTCAACATAAATTCTTTAGCAGCTTCATATTCATTAGGAATTTCTCCTTGTAAGATAGCTTCTTTAATAGCGCTTTTAATCATTCCCACTTCTCGAGAAGGTTTTAAATTAAAAGTTTGCATAATTTCTGCTCCTGAAACGGGAGGTTGAAAATTTCTAATTTTATCGCGTTTTTCAACTTCTTTTATTTTTTTTCTGACAATTTTAAAATTGTTGTGATATTTAGCATATCGCTTCGGATTTTTTGTAGTGATATCTGCTTCACATAAAGTCATTAAATCTTCGAGTTCCTCTCCGGCATCAAAAATTAATCTTCTCACCGCAGAGTCTGTAACATCTTCAGAAGCAATAACAATAGGGCGGGAGCTCATATAAACCAACTTTTGAACGTATTTCATCTTTTGGTTTAAAGGCATTCTCATGCGTTTAAAAAGTTTATACACCATTTTTGCACCCACAAATTCATGCGCATGAAATGTCCAACCGATTTTTTTATCAAAACGTTTGGTAGGTGCTTTTCCAATATCGTGTAATAAAGCCGCCCAACGCAACCAAAGATTTTCGGTGTTTTCAGATATATTATCTAAAACTTCCAAAGTGTGCCAGAAATTATCTTTATGACGCTGACCTTCTACTTCATCAACTCCTTCCAAAGCGGTTAATTCTGGTAAAATGAAAGGCAAAAGCTTTGTTTTTCTTAACAGAGCAAAACCTTTGGAAGGTTTTTTGGTGAGCATTATTTTATGCAATTCTTCTACAATGCGTTCTTTAGAAATAATTTTAATTCTCTTTGCATTTTTGGTGATGGCTTGCAGAGAATTTTCTTCAATCATAAAATCCAATTGTGTGGCAAAGCGGATAGCTCTCATCATTCTTAAAGGATCATCAGAATAAGTTTCTTCCGGTTCAAGCGGAGTTTTTAATATTCCGTTGGAGAGATGCTGCATTCCGTGGAAAGGATCTTTTAGTTTTCCGAAATATTTTTTGTTGACTTGCAGCGCCAAAGCATTAATCGTAAAATCTCTTCTGTTTTGATCATCTTCCAAACTTCCGGGTTCTACACTTGGATTTCTGCTTTCTTTGTTGGTGTAGGATTCTTTTCTTGCGCCCACAAATTCGATTTCTAAATCAAAAGCTCTTAGCATTGCAGTTCCATAGTTTTTAAAAACTTTTACATCAGGTTGATGAGGCAACAATTTAGAAACTTCTTTTGCCAATTCAATTCCGCTTCCCACTGTTACAATATCGATGTCATCTGTTGGGCGATCAAGAAAAAAATCTCTGACAAATCCACCTACAGCAAAGGTTTCCAGCTGAAGATTGTCTGCTGCTTTTGAGATGAATTCAAAAATTTTGTGAGATAAAGCTTGAGGATAAACTTGTTCTTTATTCAAAATAAGTTTATTGGTCATAAATATTAATTGATTATGCTCTGATAATTTTTATTTCACCGTTGCCTTCTAATTTTACAATTTTAGAAGGTTTTGTATTTACGGATTCCAGCTGCAAATTTACAACATAATCTACGCCTTTAATAATTTCGGGAGAAATTTGAGCAAAAGTTTTAGGAGAAGCTAAACCGCTAATATTGGCAGAAGTAGAAGTAATAGGTTTTTTAAAATATTTAAAAAGTTCTTGACAAAAATAATTATCGCAAATTCTGATAGCAATTGTATCGTCTTTTGCCAAAAGATTTTCTGCAATATTTTTAGGGTGATTGTAAATTACAGTAGTGGGAGTTGTTTGTTGAGATAAAAAATCTTTTATGTTTTCAGGAATTTCATTTACATAGTTTTCAACCATTTTCAAATCTGCCATCAAACAAACCATGGCTTTGCTTTTTGAACGCTTTTTTAAAGCATATAGTTTTTCTACTGCCACAGGGTTTGTAGCATCGCAACCCACTCCCCAAACCGTGTCTGTGGGGTAGAGCAGGAGTCCGCCTTTTTTTAAAGTTTGTATGGCAATTTCAATCTCTTTTCTCATGATTAAAGTAGAAAATAAAAGACAAAAATAACTTTTATTCTGCTGGATTTATCTATGAAAAATTATAAATTTTAATGTTTTAAAAAATATTTTCTGAAAGGAAAGAAGAATTTACTTTTCTTCTTTTTTTATTCCGTGAGCAGTCCAAACTTTCTTTTCTTGTCGAGTTTCTTTTCTGATATTTCTGTTTTTCTGAATGCTTTCTTTTTTGGCATATCCTCTGGAATGATCTAAATGCAAACAAATTGCACTATATCTGATTTGTATAGGTTTGATGCCGAAGTTTACTAATCTTTCGCCAAATTCACGGTCTTGACCGCCATACTGCATGCGTTCATCAAAACCGTTTATCGCTAAAACTGTTTCTTTCCAAGTGCTGGCGTTATGCCCATTCCAGCTGGGATTTGTCGGAGTGATATTATTCATAAAATTGGCAACAGAACTGTTTTTTGTCAGCTTTAAATTTTTGAAAAAATCTTTTTTCAATCCATTTTTTATCAACCAACTTTTATTAAATATTTTTTGGTCAAGAATATCATTTTTACTGATTTTATTGCTTAAATCCATAGGTAACCTAATCAAACCTCCGGATAAAAAATGATTGGGTTTTCTTCTGTTAAAATGAGTGGCTAAAAAATCTGATCTGGGAATACAATCTCCATCGGTGAAAACAAGATAATCTGTTTTACTGGCCATAATAGCTTTATTGAGGATATCACATTTTCTAAATCCATCATCCTCATGCCAAATATGTTGAATAGGATAATCTACTTTAGGTTTTATATTTTCAATGATTTCTGCGGTTTTTTCATCTGAACCATCATCAGCAATAACTACTTCAAAATCTTTAAAAGTTTGTATGGAAAATCCCCATAAAACTTTTTCTAACCATAAAGGATGATTATAAGTAGTAAAAATGACAGAAATCTTCATATATACAAAAATAGTTTTCAGACAAAACTAATATATTCTTATCAAATTCATTTTGAAAACCACAGGAAATTATAAAAAGCTGTAGAAATCAGCTTATTTTATGTTTAATACTTAAGGTTCGAATCTTTATTAGAATTTAAAAAAAACACTTTAAAATAGAAGCATGAATAAAGGGTTTTAAAGTATTGTTGATTTAAAAAATAATGTATTTTTGCTGGCATGAAAGCAGAATTTTCACCGGCATATCAAAAATATAAAAAGGAGCTTACAGCATTTGTAAATGATTTTTCTCATGCAGGAAAAAAGTATGGAAATCAAGATAGAAACACGCTTAAGCTGTTTAAATTAGGAGAAGAAACCATCAATATAAAATCTTTTAAAAAACCTAATTTAGTCAATAAAATAGCTTATCGTTATATCAGAAAAGGAAAAGCTCAACGTTCTTTTGAATATGCACATGTTTTATTGAAAAAAGGAATTAAAACTCCGCAACCCATTGCTTATTTTGAAGATAAAGGTGTTGTTTTTGGCAAGAGTTTTTATGTCAGTAAACATTTGAATTATGATTTGACTTACAGAGAATTAATTCATGATTCTAAATTTCCTAATCGATATGAAATTTTAAAACAATTTACTCGATTTACTTTTCAACTTCATGAAAACGGAATAGAATTTTTAGATCATTCTCCTGGAAACACGTTGATTATTGTCAATTCTCAAAGTGAATATGACTTTTATTTAGTAGATCTCAACAGGATGAAATTTCATGAAGAAATGAATTATGAGACGCGGATAAAAAACTTTTCAAGACTGACTCCCGATAAAAATATGGTGCATGCCATGAGTGCTGAATATGCAAGATTAATAGGAGAGGACAAAGAAAAAGTGTATCATGATATGTGGAGAGAAACACAAAACTTTTTTGAAAAATTCCGCAGAAAAAAACAGTTGAAGAAAAGTATTAAATTCTGGAAAAAATAATTATTTCTGATTATTTCTTAACAACCAAAGCTTTGTATAACGCATAAAAACACTGTAAGCTTGGATATAACAAATAATAATTCCTACAACGCCATCTCGAAACCCACCTTGGATGATGTAGTGTTTAAAAAACCTCCACATAGGTTTGATTAAAAAATGAAAACCGTTTAATTTTCCTGTAGTTTTATCATAATCTATGGCTTGGAGAGCAGCATAATGATTCATCTTACACATATATTCATCAAAAGAAGTATAAGTGTTGTGATAAAGTTTATGTTCAAGTTTTAAAACTTTTCCGTTTGCTTCAATTTCTTCGTGCACACTTTTGGCGTTATACCTGCATTTTTCTTTTTGAAATAAACGAATTACTTTATCATTTTGCCAACCGGAATATTTAATGTGTTTGCCCATAAAATGGTTTTTTCTTCCAATCCAATAAGCAACAGCTTCATTTTTAGTCGGGTTTTCTAAAACAGTCAAGATTTCATTTTTTAAATCTTCAGTAACTCTTTCGTCTGCATCAACCAAAAGAATCCAATCGTGTTTGGCTTGTGGAATAGCCCAGTTTTTTTGCTGAGAATAAGTGTCAAATTTTCTTTGAATAACCTTATCAGCAAGAGTTTTAGCTTTTTCAAAAGTGCCATCTGTACTAAAACTGTCCACTATTAAAATCTCATCCGCAAAATCTACAGATGCAATAACCTCTTCAATATTATGAATTTCATTCTTCACAGGAATTAAAGCGGTTAATAATGCCTTTTTTGGATTAGACTTTGCGTTCATTTAAATAATTTTCAATAAAGTGTGCTAAAATAACAATTCATTGCAAATCTAAATCTATAAAATACAAGGAAAAAACAAATACTTGATTTTCTGTTGTTTTAGCGGTTGAATTTATAGCTTTTTTATATGAATTATCTCTATATTTAAACCTGTTAAATCAGTGGTTATTGTAAAAGTTTTCATTTGATTTTTCAGGCTTTCACAAATTTTAAAAGAGTTTTAAAAAAAAGAATTTTATAAAATGACTTACTATCTTATCTTTGGGAATTAGAAAATCAAAATTATATGGCCGACTGTATTTGTTATAAAGATATTTCTTATTACTCTGATTTAATTATTGATTATTTATCAGAAAAAAAATCACTACAATTTGCTTATCACAGATTTCCGAAAGTAGAAAATTTCAAACATCAACTTCAAGAAAAAGCAGAGAATTTCTCTAAAGAAAACAGAAATATCTTGGTTTCTTCTTTAGAAAATCAGTATAAAAATTTAACCGCTTCAGATTTAACCTTAAAGCATATTCAGTTGTTAAAAGATGAAAAAACTTTTACCATCACCACCGGTCATCAGCTGAATTTATTTACCGGACCGCTTTATTTTTTCTATAAAATTATTTCGGTAATCAATCTTACCAAAGAGTTGAAAACTGCTTATCCGGATTATAATTTTGTTCCGATGTATTGGTTGGCCACAGAAGATCACGATTTTGAAGAAATTAGTTTTTTTAATTATAAAGAAAAGAAGTTTCAATGGGAAACCACCCAAAATGGGGGAGTAGGCAGATTTTCTACAAAAGGAATCAACAAGGTTTTTGAAGAATTTAAAGAAGCTTTAAACACCTCTACAAATGCAGAAAAATTAAAAGATTTATTTGAAAAAGCTTATTTACTTCATGAAGATCTTACTGCGGCCACAAGATTTATTGCTAATGAGTTTTTTGCTGATCAAGGTTTGGTAATTATAGACGGAGATGATAAAAATTTAAAATCTATTTTTTCTAAATATGCCAAAAATGAGTTGTTAGATCAAAATATTCATCATTTTGTAGGAAAAACAGCAGAAAAATTAGCTAATTTGGGTTATAATATTCAGGTAAATCCAAGAGAAATAAATCTGTTTTACTTAGAAGAAAATTCTCGAAAAAGAATTATAAAAGAAGACGGAAAATATTTAATTCACGAAACGGATTTGATTTTTTCGGAAGCAGAAATTTTAAAAGAATTAAAAAATCATCCGGAAAAATTTTCTCCCAATGCAATCATGCGTCCTTTATATCAAGAAGCGATTCTTCCGAATTTATGTTATATCGGCGGAGGAGGGGAGTTGGCTTATTGGTTGGAATTGAAAACTTATTTTGAAAAAGAAAAAGTTACTTTTCCTATACTTTTATTGCGAAATTCTGTTTTGCTGATTTCAGAAAAACAAGAAAATAAATTAGAAAAACTCAAACTTTCAAAAGAGGATTTATTTTTAAAACAGCATGAATTAGTAGAAAAACAAACCAAAAGAATTTCTGAGATTTCAATAGATTTTTCTCCTCAAAAAGAACACCTCAAAAAGCAATTTGAGGATTTATATAAATTGGCAGAAAAAACAGATAAGTCTTTTTTGGGAGCTGTAGCTGCACAAGAGCAAAAACAAATCAACGGATTAAAACATTTAGAAAAAAGATTGTTAAAAGCACAGAAAAGAGTTTTAAAAGATGAATTGGAAAGAACTATAATTTTGCAAAACGAGCTTTTTCCTAAAGGAAATTTACAAGAAAGAGTGAAGAGTTTCAGTGAGTTTTATGAAGTTTATGGAGAGAATTTCTTGAAAGTTTTATTTGAAAACTTAAAACCTTTACAACTGAAATTTGACGTGGTAAAATTATAAGTCTTTTAAAACAAGTATTTGGCTGTATTAAAAATGGAGTTTTTATAGGATGATGATTGATTTGTCTGGAAATTTGTTTTTTTGCACAGTTCATGTTGTCTGACGCTTCACGGATTGTTTTGGTTTATTTATTCCGTTTTATTTTTGTAGGACTTTGTTTTGTATCAAATATATCAGTTATTCTAACTTGTCGTTTTTCTTTATTGATCGTATAGATAAGTTTATAATTCGATTCTACAATGTATCTATATTCGAGTTTTCTATTGGTAAGTGCAGGTTCACGTTGTCCAATTTCAGGACTATGTTTTAAGTTATCCGGTGCAATTATGATTCGATTTGCAATATTTAAACTTTTGGTTTTGGTATAGTAGAATTTATAGATTTCATCAATCTGTTTTTCGGCAAAACCCGACCAAATAATTTCGTATTTCACAAGTCAAATTTTTTAAGCATTTCTGAAGTAGTTTTATAATGCCCATTTTCAAAATCCTTTTCAGATTGGTCGATGCGATGGTTTAATTCTTCGATGGAAAATGGCTTCAATTCTCTTTTGTTATCTGCTTGTGCAATTTTCAATAGCTCTTCAAAACGCAAAAGCATATCTTCATCCTTAATACTCAAGAATTTTTGCACGAATTTTATTTTACGAGTTTGAATATCCATTTTGGTTTGTTTTATTCTCAAAGATAATCATTTTCAGATTTTTGAGTTCAGTTTTATCATTTTAAAATATTTTTTTGCTGTCAGATAACGTTTCTGCTGCTTGCCGAAGGCGGCATTTTCACCACCTAATTTTATTCGAAGCCGACACGTTAAATTTAACAAAAATATTTCAATCGAAAACGTTTACTGCCGCTTTTGGCAAACAGCGTGTTAACAGCATACCTATATTTCTTCTTTTTATTCTAATTTTTTAATTTTACCGTTAGATATTTGATATCTTTCATCATATTTATCACTTAGTAGCGTTATCCAATTTTCTATCAAAGATTGTTCAAGATGATAGTCTCTGTATTCATCTGGACTCAATATTGGAATACCCGATACGATTGGATAAACGCGACTGCATTCACTACAAATTAATAATCCTTCTAAAATATTATTTTGTTCGTCACCCGTTATGGGTTTTAGTGTCAAATCCGATTTATCAAAAGGGCAACACAGTTTTTGGATAGTATCTATTTTCATTTTATTTGTTTAATTTCGTATTTATATTCATCGATGGTCTTATTAGGATTTTCTGAATCCATTACTCCCGAAATGACGGCGACTCCATCGAAATCAATATCACTTAAAGCTTTAATGTTGTTTGGATATATACCTCCGGCCAAGAATAGATAATTATTAAAAATGGTTCTTGCTTTTTGCACTATTTTGTGATCTACAATTTCACATTCTTCTGCACTTTTTGAAGGAAATATAGAGCAAAATGAGATATAATCTACTTTGTTTTCAGCTGCCCATTCCACCGAATTTAGGTTGTTTCCACAGGTAAGACCAATAATGAACTCTCTTTGAACTTGATTTCTTATGAAATCAATAGCGTCAGGGATAACGTCAAAATGTACTCCATCTAGTTCAATCTGGTTCAAATATTCCCATCGATTATTAATTAACAAAGGAATATTTTTGGAATGGCAAATCGCGTAAATTTTACGAATTAAAGCTATTACATCTTGCCCCTTCTCAAAGTTATCCCAGATTTGTATAGCAGCTATTTCTTTTGTTGAGATAACTTTCAGCTTCTCTAATATTTTAGATTCTTCCATACTAGGGTTAATCACCAAGTATATTTTCCTGTTTTTAAAAATTCTTTTCTTCTTTTTCATTTCCAACCTAATTTTAGTGCTTTATAAAATGCCTCCCAGTACGGGTCTCTTTTAGAGTAAACGATGTCGGAAATTAGACCTTCTCTTCGAAGTTTTATACCCTGTTCTTTTTTTGTTATTTGTCCGACTTTCGTACAGGGAATATCAAGTTTTTGTAGTTGGTTGATTGTTCTTTTTACACCTTCTTCCTTACAGGTTATAATTAAAGAACCTGCTCCAAGAGTGTATCTTGAGTTTAATGAAAACGTATTTAATACTGAGGACTGAACTTCATCAACTGGGAGTTTTTCGTCATAAACCAAAGCTCCGTTATCGGAAGCTGTTACCATTTCATAGATGGCACCTAAGACTCCACCTTCAGTAACGTCGTGCATAGCCGTTATATATCTCCTGTTTTCATTGTCAACAGCGGTTAACGCATCTTTTAATATAGAAATATCGTAAAATGAATTGCAGGCTTTTCGATAGTTTTCTATTCCAGCTTTATTTTTTACCGTTTCAGGGAAGCTTAATGTCAAAATAGCAGAAGAGGAAATACCACAAGACTTGGTGACAAGAATGTGGTCTCCCGGTTCAGCCATTGCTGAAGTTAATATTTGATCTTGCGGTGCAATGGTCAAAAAGGTTGCTCCTCCAACGATGGTCGAATTTTGTCCTTCAACAAAACCTGTGTGGCCTCCTGTTATCGCTAAGCCAATATCCGAACAAAATTGGTGTATATGTTCCCAATAAACTTGAAAATCTTGCTGTGAAAAATTTGATGGAAGGTTTAAGACAAATTGCCCATACATTGGAGGAAACCCTGTTGTAGCAATATCATTGGCAGTAAGTTGAACAGAAAGCCAGGCAGATTCTTTTAGACCCAGCTGAGGAATAAGACTTAAAGGATCGCTGGCTAAAGCAAGCGCTTGATTGTTGGGCATATTAATGACGGCAACATCAACGCCAAATTTTGGACCATTTTGAATTTCGTCTTTTCCTTTGCCACATTTTTTTTTAATAAAATTTTTGAAAAAATCTTTTTCTATTTTTCCAGTATTCTTTTCCATTTTAAACATCTTTAAATTGAATATAGAGCCCAAAAAAGTCTCCTATGGGCAAATTCCACTCTTGTACCGGGAACCATTTAGGCAATCCGGTGGTTTTCCATCTTATGGAGTAATCCCTACCCGCCAATGCTTGGTTAATTATTTTAATTAGCTTCTTGGGAGTATAAAAAGTAGCCGTATTATAAAATTGATTTCTCCCAAAAAATTGCTGAGTTCTACGTCGAATCACTTTTGGAGTATTCCTATTCATCATTCCCATAATAATTCCATATCTCCCCACTCTTGCAGCTTCACGAAGTACTTTGACCGGGTCTTTATAATATTCAAAAGTGGTAATGAAAGCCAGTGCGTCAAAAGTGTGGTTTTTAAATGGAAGATAATGGGAGTCCGCCATTACCAAATCGCCATCAAACCTATAAAGTGCCTGAGATAACATAAAAGGTGATATGTCTCCACCTGTGGCTTCAATGTCGATATCTTTCCACCATCTTGTAAAACGAGTTGTTCCACAACCAAATTCGAGTAAGGTGTCTACTCTTTGGTCTTTTTTTATGAGGTTTTCCAATATCTTTTTCTGCCAAACCTCAGCTCGTTTGTATGGTCCTTCATAATATTCCTCGTAAGTGTCTGTATATTCTCTGTTGAAAAACCACTCTTTACGACCTTTCCAAGTTTCAACATCAGATGGAACTAATTGACTGTTTATTTTTTTAACCTCCATTTCTTCTTTTTACTTATGTTAAAAAGCTGATAGGATAATACAACGAAATGGATTATAGAAGAAGTTGCTACATCCCTACGTTGGCATTATCCAAATCAGGTTATCGGGTATATTCTCAGCCCTGAGTAAATCAGAACACCCCGCGTGCATTGTGCTACAAAGTTAATTAAAATCTTTCAATTAGTCGAATTGTATTCGTATTTTTTGTTGATTGTTTTTTAGGTTGCTGTTAACGGGTTGCAGCTTGCCGCTGGGGCGGGCAAAGAAACCGAAACTTTGTATTTAAAACCGATCAAGCAAAAGCCATTTTTGAGTTTTAAATTTAATCAAAAAAATTCAACAAATGGCTTTTGCGTCCAAAGAAAACCGATCGTTGAATTTTAAACGATAACCGCCCTTGCGGCAAACTTGCGTGTTGTGAGCTGTGCTTTTTTATTTGGTTTGCTCTGTTTTGGGTTTTATTTCCAAGTCAAACAATTTACCTACTGTGTCCCAAAATCCGTTGGTTGAGAAGTTAATTACTAATACTAACAGAGCAATTATAGCCGAAATTGTTAATCCAGCTAAAACGTTGTTTTTTAATGTTGTCCAAAAAGAGGGTGTAAGAGGGGTAATTATATCTTTTAAAATATCCGTTTGGTTTTCTATAGTTTGAGTTTCTATATCTTCTTTCATTTCTTGAAAAGTATTTTCAAAAAATGCCTGCATAAATATTTCTGCTTTTATCCTATAGGAATCTATTGAAGATTGAGAAGAGGATATTTCGTGAAAAGGTTTTAAAGTTTCTTCAGTAACTTCATCAATTTCTTGTTTCTTTTTCTTGATGTAATTTATCTTATCTTCTTTATATATTGAATAAGCAATATGACCTATAATATCATTTTTATCTTCTACAAGTTTTTCGTATATATAGTTATACTCTCTCGGCATATGTAGATAGAGCTTTTTCGTAAGCTTCTTTTATGTCAGAGTTAGAAAATGATTTAATTATAAGTCCGTTTTTAGTTCTATATTTTACTTGGATATTTCCATCGTAAGTTCTTTTTACGCTATCGGACACACCTTTTCTCATTAAAGAAGAATTAGCTTTTCTAATTAAATCAGAAGATATTTTATATTTAAAAACTTTCTTTTTCATTTCTCAAATTTTGAATTTACTAATATATCACAAAGTTTATTCCAAAGCAATTTTATTTACTCTATTTTTTTTGGGCATTGCTCACAACGGTTCTGTGGCTTTGCGTTCGGGCGGAATTTTATCGTAAATTTTGAGTCGAAGCACTAACTTTCAAATTTACTCAAAACTTTAAAACGAAGTGATTAAACCGCCTGACGCAAAACCACTTGTTAGTGGCAGTTTCATCTTTCATTCGTTAATAACTTTTTATAATGTCTATTATAATCCCTAATGCAGTTGCTAAAAAGATAAAGGTTATCATTCCTAATATAAAAGCAATAATGGCTTTTACATAACTCAATATTTTTTTCTTCCCAAAAAAATTTCCTATAGCCCAAAAACAATAAGCCATACCGACCATTCCACCAATGCTCATTATGTTTAGATTTGTTAAACCTTGTATAATACCAAAAACCGAAAAAATCAACATTTCCATTCCCATAACGAAACACAGCATTATTAAAATCTCAAAAATATTTAATTGGTGTTTTCTGAAAAATAGCTTTATCCAAAAAGCCATAAATAGGCCCATCATTAAATTAGCATATCCGTAATGTCCTTGTATCCATTCAGTAATTTTGAATTGTGTACTTGTTTCATCTCCTTCAAATTTGAAATATCCGTCTTCTATATGGAATATATTAATCGTCAATGAATAGATTAAAGAAGTCAGGATTATAAAGATTATGGGCTTTACTAATCGGCTTCTGTTTTCAGTAAGGTAATTTCGTATGTTTTGTCCTGGGTTTGTAACAAGTTTTCTTATTGTATATAGTAATCCGCGTTCAAAATACAGTACGTTTTCAATTTCCTGAATAATGTACTTTCCGTCAATTCTTTTAAGACGTGCTGGTTGCCCACATTCGGGGCAAAATTTTGAATCTATTTCGGTATTACAATTTTTACACTTCATTTAATTTGTCAATTGGTTTTTAGTGCTTTTGGTTTTTGCCAATTTCTAATTGCCACTAACGGTTGGCATATTGGCGTTCGGGCGGGATTTTATCCCAAATCTTTAATCGAAGCATTAATCTTCAAATATACGAAAAACGTTCAATCGAAGACGTTTACCCCGCCTGACGCCAATATGTTTGTTGTGCGTTCGTTTATTTATTCACTATTTTAATTGTAAATCCTCTTTTGTGTATTTTTTACTACCCCTTGTTTCTCGTTTAAGCTTCCAATATTTTCTTGCATCATTGGCTGTCATATTTGGATTGTCTTTCAAAAAGTCTCTCATATATGAGTTATATTCAAATTGAATTCCTATTTCTGATTTAAAGTTTTTGTCCTTTTTAATTAAATTTATACGATTCCACTCTATAATTGCGTCGTGCAATGTTTTTCCTATGTTTTGTTTCATCCAATTCATAAAAAGTACATTGAATTTGAAATGCTTCCCAATTTCAGAAGTAAAAAACGCTCTCACGTTTTCAGTGTTTTTATAATTATCAGTTATTTTAGTTTCGAGGTTTAATCTTGCACAATTCCAATCAAAATTAGATATTGGTTTGTCGATTTTGTCTTTTACATTTTTTGTTCTTTTACCTGTCTCGAGAAAGTGAATAATCCGGTTGGCTATTTCAATCTTACCGCCAGAAGATTTTAGGTTATTTTCTTTACAAAATGAAACAAGCTCCTTTTTGAGCCAATAGAAATCTTTAAAATCTCTCGGCGATATATTTTTATCTAATTTTGGTCTTTTATCATCCATTCTTTTACAGATTGTGATTTTTTCTTTGTGCTACCTTCGCTCGACAATGACGCACAACGGTTTGGCGGCTTGACGCAGGGCAGATTTACCTACAAATGTTAATACGAAAATAATACTTTTTTCTTATCGAAAATGTTCAATCGAAACGATTTACCCGCCTTGCGTTCAAACCGCTTGTTACAGGCATCCCGTCTTTTATTGTTTACTTTCAGCGTAATTTATAAATGTATCTAGAGTCAAAATCTTATCTCTAAATTCTCTTGGAAAGCTTGTTAAATATGGTTTTGGAACGACAAGGCAAACATCATACTTATACATTTCCTTTAGTTGATTAGTCGAAATACCTTGTTGAAGCGTAAATAAATGTTTTATTTTAATCCTATCAGCTTCATTTAAAATTTGTCGCCATCTATCCTTACACGTGGTTTTTGAAGCTAACATTATTAGTTTATCCCTATTAAAATTACTGCTCTTATATGCTTCCTCGCTGGGGAAAATAAAATCGGGTTTTTTCTTTCCTTCAGTCGTGGCTTGTGGGGCGTATTTTAAAGAAAAGGTATCAAAAACTTGTGCAAGATGATGTTCTAATGATCGACCTGCTCTTGATTTTCTTCTATTTAAGATTGTATTTGCTATTTCTACAAGATTTTCAACCGACTCAAAAGGTGTTTTAATTATCTCTGAATAACGGTTATTCTCTAAAGTTTTAAAGAGTTGAAATTCAGCATCCAACCAGCCTAATATTTGTTTGTCAGGATTTCTTTTAATAATACTTTCTGTAATATTATACGTTCCGTTATAGCAATTTCGTGCGTTGGTTGCAACTTCAATAGTAGGTGGGAAGTCAACGGTCAGTGTATCTATAAAATTTCTGAAACAGTTCAAAAGCTCATCTTCTATGGTAGCTTGATGTTGTTTTGGAATAATTCCATTAATTTCAGAGTTTGAGATGTTTAGAGCAGTGAGAAACTCTTCGATATCATCATCAGTTTGAAGCACAAATGCTTTGTAATATTCTTCTGAAATTTTTGAAAGAATTAATAAGTCTCCGATGTTTTCATCTTGTAGAAACGGGAAACCACGCCCAAAACGGGTTAAACGATATTCATTTCTTGTGCCTTTACCATAATAAATAAAACGGCTATTAGTTTCAATATCATCTTGCCATTTTATTGTAATGAATTTATCTTTGTTCTCGCCTTTTGTGCCTTCTTGTTCAAAAAACAATGGCCAAGAAGACTTGTGAATATGAAAACCTGCTTGATGTCCACCTGTTGCTCCCGTATCATTAGCCGTGATATATTTAGTTAGTGAAATTTCCGACTCTTGAACGGTTTTTATTGCGGAATTTAATATGCTACTCATTCGCTAAACTTAATAAGTTTACAACTTTGTTTGCTACTGCCTGAATTAATGGTACAGTTACAGAATTTCCGAATTGTTTATAACCCTGAGTATCGGAAACAGGAATCTTAAAACTTTTTGGAAAACCTTGTAATCTCGCACATTCACGAGGCGTTAAGCGTCTTGGATTTTTTCCTTTTTGAGGAATTAAGATTTCTGAACCGTCTTTATAATACCTTGCAGATAGTGTTCTTGAAATTCCGTTTAAATCTGTCATTCCAAATCCAAATCCATTTCCCTTTTTTCGATGTTTTTCTTTATAGGCTTGTAGGTAAGTCCACAAATTATCTGATAAAGTGTACTTATCGTCTACTTTTTTGTCAAGAACATCTTTAAAAACAGTTTTTCTTTCAGGCAGTTCGGGAAAGTGAAAGTTTTCTTTATCGTAGTATATGTCTTCTCTAAAGCCCGTAATTATAATTCTTTCTCGATTTTGCGGAACAAAATGACTGCCATTTAAGACTTTATAATGCACCGAATAACCCAATTCTTTGAGTGTTGACTTAATAACTTTAAAAGTGTTTCCTTTATCGTGAGAAACAAGATTTTTAACATTCTCTAACATAAAGGCTTTAGGTTTTTTATGCTCAATAATGCGTGCTACATCGAAAAATAAAGTGCCTTGTGTCTTATCTAAAAACCCGTGTTGTCTTCCGAGTGATTTCTTTTTAGAAACTCCTGCAATAGAAAATGGTTGACAGGGAAAACCAGCTAAAAGAATATCGTGGTCAGGGATTTCTCTTGCTTCTATTTTTGTAATGTCTCCGAATGGTATTTCTCCAAAGTTTGCTTCGTAGGTCTTTTTTGCGAATTTATTCCATTCACTTGAAAAAACGCATTTACCACCAAGGTTTTGATAGGCAAGTCGAATTCCACCTATACCAGCAAATAAGTCAATAAATTTGAATTTAGGATTTTCAACAGGCGGAAATGGAATGTCGTATTTAAATGGTAAATATGTTTGTAAAGGTTCTTCAACCTTGTTTAATACTTCATTTATCAAATAATTTTTTGCGTTGGATTTATAATATTTACAAACACCATTTTTATGGTTTTGCCAATAATGAGTTAGATAGGCTATTCCGTCATCTTCTAATAGCTTATCAATGTTTAAATTGAGGTCGTTTTTTATTTCGCTGTATGTTATCATCCTTGTTTTCCCATTCTAAATCTCTAATCTACGAAAATAATAAATTTAATGCTCTAAACCGAAATTGCTGGCTTTTATGTTTTATTTTGGGTTGCCTGTAACGGTTTGAAAATTGGCGAGGGTGGCATTTTTTACCGTAATCTTCAATCGAAGCAAAAACTTTGATTTTTCCTGAATGTTTAACTGAAGACGTTTCTGCCACTCTTGCCAATTTTTTTGTTGTAGCACGTTTTTAAATTTTACTTAATTTCTTTGAAAAATAGATTAATCCTATCGAAACTGGAATAGCTGTCCATCCAAAAAACAAGAGACTTATAAAAGTCATTTCCACTGCTCCATAAAGACCACTTATTGGATTTTCAGGTGTTCCTAAAAATGATAAATCAAAAAACTTCCATCTTATATATTGAACGACAAGTGCTTCGTACCAGCTCGTCCAATGACTTAAAATTCCGACTATAAATGCAATAACAATAAGCCTAAGATCATTAAATTTCTTAGGTTTTTCAATAAAATATTTAGACAAAATAAAAGCTGTTATTGCTGCTCCACTACCTGTATATACCCATAATATATCCCATCCTTCGCCAATAGAGTTCCTGAACATAAAAATTGTTGCGAAAGCAGATACAATGCCAAAGGTCAAAGCATAAAAACCCGAAAATCCCAATTTATGTACAAAATTACTCATATTAATTTTCAGGGTTTTAAAAGTTGTTGATTTTGACAAGTTGGTTCTGTCTTTGAGTTATTTTATTTTTCATTTCCAAATGTGCTACAACGGTTTGTGGCTTGACGTTGGCGCAAATTAATAAGCTGAAAATTTGGCGTTTAAAACCAAGCCAAGCAAAAGCCGATTTTTCATTTTTAAACTTAATCAATAAAATTAAAATATCGGCTTTTGCGTCTAAATAAAAACAGAATTTCTGTTTTAAAACGATACTTGCGCTTGCGTCAAACAATGTGTTGCGCGGTCGGCCATTCTGCGTTTTACTTGGAATTTCGGCTAATAATCAACTATTAATTTGAAAATGTCATTTTCATTAGTTTTTGGGTAGGTGGTCCTTTTCCTTAGTAAACCAAATCACGATTATTTAAATTCACATTGAAATTTACTTTAGCTTCCAAAGCTTTGAATACCTTTAAAATAGTTCCGAATCTGGCATCGGTAGTGCTATTTTCTATTTTAGATATTTGAGCTTTTTGAACACCGACCAATTTTCCCAATTGTTCTTGGGTTAAATGTCTTTCTTTTCGTGCGTCTTTGATGGCTTGTCCTAATAAATCGAGGCGAAGTTCATACTCAAAATCGTCGCGTTCTTTCGTTCCTTTTTTACCGATGTATTTATCAGTAAGTTCTTCTAAACTTTTCGTTTTCATCTCTATTTGTTTTTGGCTTTCTGTTTAAAATATTCTTTTCTTATTATTTCAGCTTTATCGATTTCTTTTTTAGGTGTTTTTCCGGTTTTCTTTACTATTCCGTGTGTGGAAATTACTACGGTATCGGTTTTACCGGTTTTGTCCCAAAAAGCGAATAATCGATAATATTTTTTGCTGTATAATGTTCTAAATTCCCAAATTTCATCTTGTAGTTTTTTAAAAAGCTGTTTGTCGTTTCCCATTCGGGCTTTCCAAATATTATAAAGCACCTTTTTACGCGCTTTTTCGTTCAGTCCGTCCAAGAATTCGGTCGCTTCATTTAAAAAATCTACTTGAAATTTGTAATCATCCATTTAAATTAATGTTTGATACAAAAATACAAGTTTCTTAATTAGGAAACAAATAAACTATAATTTTTTACAACAGGGCTTTTAAATTGGATGAATTATTTTGAATTGAAAGATTGTTTTTGGCTGTCGCGCAACGTTCAAGCATACCCGCAGTTACGGATTTTAAAGATAGAACTTTTGAATGAAAACCGGACGGTAGCAATTACGGGTGGATTCGGACGTAGTCGAATCCGCCGTAATTGCGGGTATGCAATGTTGTGGACAGTTTATTTTTCATTTGGATATTTCTGTATCCTTAAGTCGGCATTTCTTTTTGATTGGTCATTTAATGACAAATAATGTATTGCTAAAACTAATTGCATATTGAAATCAGCTAAATCAAAATATTCTTTTTCTGCTAAAATCTCCCTATAATCAAAATCAAAGTGATTGAAATCTCCTGAGCCTTCTAATCTCTTGGAATAGTCCGCAATTTTAGGATTATCTCTACCATATGCCTTTAAATAATTTAGGTACTTTCGATTTGTTGATAAACATAAATCTTCAGCTTTTGTTTGTGTTGGATGATAAAATGATTCACAAAACATCCATATCGCATCAAAAGTTGAAGATGAAATATCTCGGTATAATTTCTTCTGTTTTTCGAAATCTATTTTAGATGACAAAGTCATTCCTTTGCTGATTAGTGAGTCATAATTAATTTGTCTAAAGCATTTCTCAAAATCTGCGGTTCCACAAGTTTCATCTTTAAAGAACTTCACAATTTTGTTCAAGTCTTTTAATTCTGACGGGGTGAAATCTCCATATAGATTAGCTTTATGATAATTGGCTTTACAAGCAGTCAACATTAGGAAAATAATTATTGAACTGAAGAAGATTTTTTTAAGTTTCATTTTTTTAATTGTACACAACGGTTTGGCGCTTGGCGAGGGTGCGTGAAAATAAGCTGAAAATCTGCGGTTTAGTACAGACCCAAGCAAAAGCCGATTCTTAATTTTTAATATCTCCTAAAATAATTAAAACTGGCTTTTGCGGCAAATAATAACCAATTTCGCGTTTTAAACATTAGCAGCACTCTTGCCAAATGCCGTGTTGTGCGTATTATTTTTTCTGCCACTTTTCATTCCGTTTTTCATTATCATTTAAGGATAAATAATGAATTGCTAAGATTAGTTGAATGTTTGGGTCGTTTAAGTCGAATTCTTTTTGGTCTGATAAGACTTCTCTATACTGAATGTCAAATCCATTAAAATCTCCAGAGCTTTGAATACGTTCAAGATAGTTCGCTACTTTTTCATTTTCGCTAGCCAGCTCGGCTAAATATTCTTGGTATTTTCCTTTATGATTTGGACAAACACTTTTAAATTCTGATTTCGTTTCTAAGTCAGTGTCTTTGCAAAAGGACCAAATTTCATTAAAGGTCTCAGAAGAAATGCTTTTATAAAGTTCTTTTTGTTTTTTAAAATCAATTTCTTTCCAAAATACATTTCCAGTGGCTTCTAAATATTCGTGCGGTATCCGTTCATAACAAGTTTTAAAATCAGCATCCATATGAAGACACATTTGATTTTTAAAGAAAGCTGTTATTTCTTTTAAGTCTTCTATTTGAGCAGATGAAAAAGTGTTGTGTAATTCGACCGTAGAATATTGTGTTTTACAAGAGAAATTCAATTGTAAAATTATAATCCCGAATATAAATATTATTATTTTTCTCATATTACGCACAACGGGTCGGGGCTTGGCGTTCGGGCGGGAAATCTCCGCAGGAATTTCCTGCCGTGAACGTCAGCCCGCCTGACGCCAAACCCTTGTTGGGTGCTGTTTTTTTATTCAGTTTGTTCAATTCTGTTCAACATTGTTTTAATTCGTCTTTCTGCTTCGTCTTTTGTTATTCCGTTGTAATAGTCTTTTACGAATTGGTGGTCAAAGTCTTCGTGAGGAATAATTTCAGGTCTTTGATTTCCCGTTCGTGTAAAAACAGTTGTCGGAATACTTTCCTTAAATTCGTATTCAGGTATGTTATTACATAGCCAACCGAAATATTTTGTTTCGTGATTTTCGTTGTTAAAGTTTTCAGAATAGTCATTAAAACTTTTTTCGCTTAACGAAACCCAAAGTCCGTATTCTAAATCTTCACAATGGTCAATTACTTTTTGTGTCAAAGTGCAACGGATAAATCTGTCTGTTTGGTCGCTGTGAGTTATAACACAAAAGTCGCTACTGATTTCCGCTATTGTTTCTTTGTCTTGTTGCGATAATGTGTCGTAATTGTCTGGCGACTTAAATGTCAGAGCTGGAAACTCAAAGTGTTCTTGTCCACAACAACTGCAAGTATATTTAATTCGTTCTGTCATTGTTTTTCTGTTAGTTGTGTTGTCGTCCTAAAATAGCACCCAACGGTTTGTGGCTTGACGCTGGCGCAACTTAATAAGCTGAAATTTGACTTATAAAACCGAACCAAGCAAAAGCCGATTTTTCATTTTTAAACTTACTCAAATAAAATTAAAATATCGACTTTTGCGTCCCAATAAAAACAGAACTTCCGTTTTAAAACATTACTTGCGCTTGCGTCAAACCACGTGTTGTGTGCTTTATTTAATGCGCGATATTTCTATCTCTTTTATTTTTCCCGTTTTTACATCTTTTAATTTAAGTTCAATATTATTTTCAGATTTATACTTTTCTGATTTTAATACTATTTCGCAAAAATCCATTGATTGATAGTCAGTATTTCCAAATTTGAGAATTTCATCACCAACATTAATTTTATTTTTAATGTTTTTATCCCATATTAGTCCGACAACCATTTTATCATTTTCCATTGTAGGTTCAATTGACCAAGGTCTTTTTGAGAGTTCGTCTTGTGATTTGTTTTCATAGGGTTCAAAATAGAATTTTCCTTTTTTATAATCAATGGTTACTTTTCCATATTCTAATAATTTTGCTCCTAATCGAGAAGGCGAATCTTCGTTAGTGTTTATTGTTGATATTATATTTTTAAAATGGGAATCGTTGATAAAAACATCTTCCAAATTGATGAGAATATTTTTTTGTTCATTTTTTTTCCCCAAGAATCCAAAAATTGAAGAACCTTTGGCAGTTGCTATTTTACTAATGGACTTGATTTTATTTTCTTGAAAAAGTTGGTATGAGCCAATTGACATCGTATAAAACTGGTCATCACCCGAATCAAAAATCACTTCATCTGTAACGTTAGGATTTTTTTGAAGTGTAATTTTTAAGATCGGGGTCTTTTGTTTATCAAATTCTATTTTCTCGCTATTTTTTCTTTTCACGGATAAATTTCTTGCTTTGTCTGTAATTATCAAATTTTCATTCTTACTGTCAATTTGAACGACAGAATTCCTAAGAAGAGTGCTTCCAATAACTCCGTCGAAACCAAAACAATCAATAACTTTTGAATCGCCCTTGTTAAGGACTAATCCTGCACTGTTTAGAAAAGTCATTTTACCAATAGTCATCTTTGGTAGGGTAATTGCTTTTTTGATAGATGATTTTTTATTAATATCACTAAAAGAAACTTCTTGGCTATTTTTCACATTTAATTTCTTATAGGCATCATCATAAATTACAAAAGGAGCTCCTGTATCAAATAGAAAACTATATGTATCTCCGTTTATATCAACGGGAATAATGATTTTTCCGTTTTTATTCTGATAAGGAATGGTATCGTTATAATGTTTTTGTTCTATTTCTCCCTTATTTAAATCCACCTGAGAATAGGCATTAAAAATAAATGAGATTAAAAAGATTATACAGAATATTTTTTTCATAATTTTTGTTGTTTTTAATATTGCTCACAACGGGTTGGCGCTTGGCGAGGGTGCGTAAAAATAAGCCGGAAA
>JAJYSY010000067.1 GCA_021793375.1 Bacteroidota bacterium
GAGTTTTTGAAAACTCTATTTTTCTTTGAAGTTGATCTTTAATCTGCATAAAAAGAGAAATATTTAATTTTCTAATCTATTAAAATTAATTCACCCCACACCTTTATTTGTTGTAAAAAACCTATTAAATATTAAAGGTAAAACATAAAAAAACCTTCAAAATTTAATGATTTTGAAGGTTTTTAATTTTTCTTATTTCGGTAGTTTTACTCTGTAAACTTGATAAGGATATTCAATTTTATCTTTTCCATCATTCCAAGTCTCTTCCATATTAATTTGTGCACATGTGAAATATAAATATCCATCACTTCCCACTCCTAAAGAATCCGGCCATAATAAGCGTTTATCTTGCACAAGTGTGTGCAAAACTCCTGCTTCATCAACATATTTAACGCTATAATCTATGGAGGAAGTCAAATAAATATTATTGTTTTCATCTGCTACCATTCCATGAGTAATTACTGTGTTTCCTATGGTTTCTACTTTATTAAGCAATTCTTGTTCAGTAATATTTTCATCTGCCAAATACTTTGTTTTTATGCGGTGAAGTGCATAACCATTAATGGGTTTAAAGTAAAAATAAGCATTATCATGCGTTAAAGCAATTCCATTAATATGAGATTGAAAAGGATTTCCATCTGCATTTCTCATTTCATTTCCTTCATAAGAAAGCACTACATCAGGTTCAGAAAGCGTTACTTTTGTATTGGACAAAAGCACTCTGCTTTTTTCTGTTTTTAAGTCTAATACTACAATGGCTGCCAAACCCGGATCTGAGAAATAAGCCAGTTGCTTTTCGGTGTCAATTCGCACATCATTTAAAGCTGTTTTAGTTTTATCTAAATCTTCAAAAGTATAAACCTTAACAACTTCATCTGTTTTCAAGTCAATTTTAAGCAATTTGAATTGCCCTTCTTTTTCTTCTCCTTTTTCTTGAAAGATAGATCCGGAAGGAGCAGGTTTAGAATCTAAAATCCATAGAAAATCATCTTTGTCAACATATAAATCTTGAATGCTGAAAAAAGATTTTTTTCCTGATTTATTTTTATTCCAAGTTTTATTGGGGTAAGGAATTTGTTTTCCGTCTATAATTTCTACCAATCCATTTTTATAAGCTCCTCCTCTTTTGGGGAAAGAAACAAAAATTCTATTGTCTGAAGAAACGCTTAATCCGATGGCTTGATATTCTCCCAAATCGGCTACTACTTCTAAATTTTCACTATGATAATTGGGTACTTGAGCTGTTGTTATAAAAATTCCAAAACAACAAAAAAGAAAGCTGTAAATATATTTTAATTTCATAAATAAAGATTTTATATATTGCATATAAAGATACAACAATTAAGCTATTGAGAGAAAATCTTATTTCTTCTGAAACAAAAAAACCTCCAAAACCCAATGGTTTCGAAGGTTTTTCTATTAAAACAAATAATTTATTTTTCCGGTGTATTTTTCAATATTTCCAATAGAAAATTCCAGAATTTTTGTGTGGAAGAAATACTTGCTCTTTCATCCGGAGAGTGTGCTCCTCTAATAGTTGGTCCAAAAGAAACCGTGTCCATTTTTGGATAATGCTCTAATAAAATTCCGCATTCCAATCCTGCATGACAGGCTACAACTCTGGCTTTTTCTCCGTGTAATTCTTCATATAAATTATCTACTAATTTTAATATTTCAGAATCAGGATTAGGTTGCCATCCCGGATACTCTCCTGAAGTTTTTACTTCAAAACCTGCCAATTCAAAAACAGCTGTCAAAGTATTGGTCAAATCTTGCTTGTTGCTTTCTACAGATGAACGCGTTAAACATTGGATTTCAATTTTTCCGTTTTCCACCTCAACACGAGCTAAGTTGTTTGAAGTTTCTACCAAATCAGCAATATCCGGACTCATTCTATACACTCCGTTATGCGTTGCATAAATCGCTTTTAAAAGTGCTTGGGTGTTTTTCTCGTCCATTGCTTTTTCAGGAGAAGCAGTTTCTTCAATAGTAATTTTTAAGTTTTTTTCTAACTTTTTATATTCTTCTAAAACTGCTTTTATTTCTGCTTCAGTTGCATTTTTAAATTCTTCTGCTTTAGTGGTTTCAACTACAACAACAATTTCGCTTTCTCTTGGAATTGCATTTCTTAAGCCGCCTCCTTTTACAGAAGAAATCTGAAAATTCGATTTTTTATTTCCGGCGTATAAAACTCTGTTTATCAACTTATTTGAATTTCCTAATCCTTTATGGATATCCATTCCGGAATGCCCACCGTTTAATCCGGTAAGTTTTATTAAAAATGCCTTGGTGTTTTCTTTAACAGCAATTTCTTCATAAGTTTTATTTGCTGTAATATCAATTCCTCCGGCACAACCTATATCGATTTCATCGTCTTCTTCAGTATCTAAATTCAATAAGATATCTCCGTTTAAGATAGTGTCATCCAATTGTTTTGCTCCGGTCATTCCGGTTTCTTCATCAATGGTAAAAAGTGCTTCAATCGGTGGGTGTGAAATATCTTTACTTTCTAAAATTGCCATAATTGCAGCAACTCCCAAACCATTATCGGCTCCTAAAGTTGTTCCTTTTGCTCTGACCCAATCTCCATCAACATACATCTCAATTCCTTGTGTTTCAAAATCGTGATTTACGTCATTGTTTTTTTGTGTCACCATATCTAAATGACTTTGTAAAACCACGGTTTTTCTGTTTTCCATTCCTGCAGTTGCCGGTTTTTTGATCACTACATTTCCGATTTTATCTTCTAAAGTTTCCAGGTTTAGTGATTTTCCAAATTCTTTCATGAATTTTCTCACTTTTTCCTCTTTTTTAGAAGGTCTTGGAACTGCATTTAAATCTGTAAATTTATTCCAAACTGCTTTGGGTTCAAGGGTTCTTATTTCTTGGTTCATAAATATTGTGTTTTAACTTTTAGAAAAAGTTTTATTTCTTAAAAAAATATAATCGTTCAAAATAGAAGGTATTCTGAACGATTATTAATGTTTTATACTATTGTTTTTTTACTGTTATTTTACTGCGGGTTTATATTCTTTTCCGTCCACAACAGTTTTTGCAATAATCTCTTTCAGGATTTCAGAAGTTCCTCCTCCGATGGGTCCTAAACGACTATCTCTTAATAGTCTTGCCATAGGATAATCTTCCATATATCCATATCCTCCTAATATTTGCAAGCATTCATAAATAGCTTGATCTGCTAATTTAGTGGAAAGCATCTTTGACATACTGGCTTCTTTCACCACATATTCTCCATCGTCTAATTGTTTAGCAATTTCATAGTTAAAAGCTTTCAACATTTCTAATTCACTGGCGATATCAGCAATTTTATGTCTCAACACCTGAAATTGGTTAATAGTTTTTCCAAAAGCTTTTCTTTCTGACATATACTGAATGGCGTAATCCATAGCGTATTCCATTCTGGCGTGTGCGTTGATTCCCATAATCAATCTTTCTAAGGCAAAGTGTTGCATGATATAAGCAAAGCCTTTTCCTTCTTCTCCCATTAGATTTTCCAAAGGAATTTTTACATCAGTAAAAGAAAGTTCTGCAGTATCAGAAGCTCTCCAGCCTAATTTATCTAATTTTGTGGCTTCAATTCCGGGGGTGTCACTATCGACTACAAAAATGCTCATCCCTCTGTGTTTTTCTTCAGGATTTGTTTTTGCTGCCACTACGATATAATCTGCATAAACTCCATTAGTGATAAATGTTTTTGATCCGTTTAACAAGTAATGATCATCTTTTTTCACTGCGGTAGATTTCATTCCGGCTACATCAGACCCTCCAAAAGGTTCTGTAATTGCTAAAGCTCCGATTTTATCTCCAGAAATACTTGGTGCCAAATATTTTTCTTTAATTCTGTCGTCTCCTTCTTTATTTAGGTGTGTCATTGCCAAAAATTCGTGTGCCCACATTGCTGCGGCAAAACCTCCGGAGTTTATTTTTTGAAGTTCTTCTAAGAAAATAACGGTGTAAAATAAATCTAAATCTAATCCGCCGTATTTTTCAGGATAACGAAGTCCGAAGTATCCCATATCTCCAAATTTCTTCCAGATAAATCTTTCAATAGTTCCTGTTTTTTCCCACTTGTCAATATGTGGAACAACTTCTTTTTGTAAAAAATCCTGTAAACTTTTTCTAAATAAATTATGTTCTTCAGTAAAATACTTATTTGTCATTAATCCAAGTTTTATAATATTTTAAATTTCGCAAATACCTAATATTTAGAGGTTTACTCCTCTAAACAATTTTCGGTTCAATTTACTTAAATTAAATTAAATAATAAGAAAATTAGCAGGTAATTTTCAAGCATTTTTAAATTTTAAAATACAATTTTATCCTGTCCATCCTGTCATAAGGAAAACCTTGAATTTCAGCAAGTTCTTCAAAAGATGTTATGCCTTCTCGCGTTGTTCTGTAATTGACAATTCTTCTTGCTAATTCATAATCTATGTAATGCACCTCTACCAAATCTACAACTTTTGCTTTATTGAGATCTATTTTTTCAAATTCTACAGGATTTTTAACTGTAAATTTTTCGGTTAGATTTTCTCTGGTTTCATATTTTAATCCATAAATATCTTTGAGTTGGATATCATCTATAAACCCTCCGATTTGTGATCTGTAACGAACAATTCGTTTAGCAAGAACTTCTCCTATTCCTTTTATTTCTTGTAATTCTTCTATGCTGGCAGTATTTAAGTCTGATTTTTCTGCTTTTGTTAATTTTTTAGTAGAAACTTGAGCAGTGTTTTCTGCTGATTTATTTTGTTGTTCTACCCAATCAGGAAATTTAAAATAAGAAGATATTTCTGTTAAAAGCGAATCGGAAACTTTTGTAACTTGTTGAAAATCTTCTGCGGAATTCACCCATTGGTCTTGTTCTCTAAATTCTTTTAAACGTTCATATTCTTCTACTGACATCCCTAAAGTATAAGCTTTGTAATCTGTTATAAAATTAGGATTAAAAGGAAAAATTTTTGTTTTTGGAGATTGATTTCCTTCTAAATTTTTAAGTGAATCTATGAAATTTTGCACATATTTTTCTTCTTCAGAAGGGATTATAAAATCATCTTTCTGAAAAGCTTTGGATTTTATTCTTCTAAAGAAAAATCCTAATAATATAATGATAAGAATTAAACTAAGAATTCCACTCTTCTGTAAAGTACTAAAGTTAAAATGGGATTTCATCACTTATCATTTTTAAAGAAACAACTGTTTAGAAGCTCCTATAAAGATAAGCAAAAAAAATTATTGCTCTTTATATTTCATTTTTTGAAGCTTATTTTTCTTTGATGAATTCATTCATATCTTTTAATCCATTTGCTATGGCTTTATGTTTTAAAAGCATTGCTTCTCTGTATTTTTTCAGTTCTTTTTTGACCACAGATGTCAATAAAATTATTCCGATAACATTGGGCACAGCCATTGCAAAAATCATAGAATCTGCAAAATCAATTACTGCATCCAAACTCACTGCGGAGCCTATCCATACAAAAATACTGAAGAGAATATTGTAAGTTAATCTTGCTTTATCATTTTTTCCGAAAATAAACATCCAGCCTTGTAAACCATAATAAGACCAAGAAATCATTGTAGAAATTGCAAATAATATAACTGCAATGGTTAAAATAATGGAAAAATGCGGAATTGCAGAATCAAAAGCTTTTGCGGTTACTTGCACGCCTTCAGATATTTCTGTTCCGTATTCTACAATATTTGCATCAAAATTGGTAATGATGATAATCAATGCGGTAATCGTGCAAACCACAACTGTGTCAATAAAAGGTTCGAGCAATGCTACTATTCCTTCTGAGGCCGGGTATTTTGTTTTTACAGCAGCGTGAGCGGTTGGCGAAGATCCTACTCCGGCTTCATTTGAAAAAGCACTTCTTCTAATTCCAATAATCATTACGCCCACTACTCCTCCGGCGATTCCTGCTCCGGTGAAAGCGCCTTCAAATATCATTTTTACAGCTGATCCGATATGTTGATAATTAACTCCTAAAATAATTAAAGCACTCAACACATAAATTCCAGCCATAAAAGGAACAACTTTTTCTGTAACTCCTGCAATTCTTTTTACGCCACCGATAATTACCAATCCTACTAATATTGCCAATGCTGCACCAACCCATAAACTCATAGAGTTTGATCCGTTAAATAAAGCGGTAAATTGTGCAGAGGCTTGATTGGCTTGAAACATATTTCCTATTCCAAAAGCACCAATTGTGATTAAAATTGCGAAAATAACTCCCAAAATTTTTCCGGTTTTTGCAAATCCTTTTTCTGCTAAACCTTTTTTAAGATAATACATTGGTCCGCCATAAATTCTTCCTTGTTCATCTTCTTCTCTATATTTTACGCCTAAAGTACATTCTACAAATTTGGTGGCCATTCCTAATAATCCGCCGATGATCATCCAGAAAGTTGCTCCCGGACCTCCAATTGAAATTGCGATGGCTACTCCGGCTATATTTCCTAATCCTACTGTGGCAGAAACAGCTGTTGCTAAAGCTTGAAAATGAGAAACTTGCCCACTGGCTTCTTTCTTTTTTCGGATTTCTTCCACCATTTTTGGCTGGTCTTCTACTTTTACATCTTTATATAAATACTCTGCTCCCACATTTTCTATGTCTTCATAATCTCCTCTGATAATTCTTATTGCGGATAAAAAACCTGTGAAATTTATCAACTTAAAAGAGAGTGTGAAATATATTGCTCCTCCTATTAAAATAATGACCACCCAAGGAACACTAAAGCTTTCTGTTATAGGGATTTCATAAAAAATACTATCGACAAACCAAGTGGTATATTTCCGAAAACCGGCATCTATTTTATCTGCTAATGAATTTTGCGATAAAACGAACATAGGAGTTAAAAGACAAATAAAAAATATTAGGAGTTTTTTCATAAAATTAGATTTTTAAAGTTTTTAGAAATAAAAAAGGTCAGATTTTTATGTTAACCTGACCTTGATATTATTATTCAACAAAGGAAAAATTCCTTAAGACAATACTGCTGTTTTCTTTTCTGCTTTATCTTCTTTCATAAGGTATCTTTCCAAACTGTCATCCATTTCATCCATCCATTCTGTATGGTGTTCTTCTGCCATAGTTCCTGTTAATACTGAACGGAATGTTTTATCTCGATAAGTTAAGATGTTATCTTCTTTATCTTGCAACCACTGTTTAAACATTTCTCCTACTTTTTCTACATTAAAATCAGGATAATCTGTCATTTGAATTAGATCTTTGATGTAGTCAGCTTGAAAATCAACATCTTCTTTCGGATCATCTACTTTACTGTATTTTTCTAACCACTGATCAATATCTTTTCTTTGTTCTTCTTTTGAAGGTAGTTTAAAATCTCCCATCATATAATCTCTTGATAACCAAGCTTGAGCATCAAACATATTAAAAGTATAATACTGATCTTGCATTCCTAAATAAATTAATTTAGGCTGGGTTTGAAAGAAAATTCCTTTATACAAATGATCAGGATAAAGATTATTTTCTGTTTTCAATCTTAAATAACTCGGCAAGAAAGGGAATTTATGCTGATATCCTGTACACATTACTACTGCGTCAAATTCTTTTGAAGTTCCATCTTTAAAGAATGCTTTGCTTCCTTCAAAATGAGTTACCAGCGGACGTTCTTCAATTCCTTTCGGCCAAGATAAGCCAATTGGATTACTTCTGTAAGATAATGTTACTGATTTTGATCCGTGCTTATAACACTGCACCCCAATATCTTCTGCAGAATAACTACTCCCTATTAATAATAAATCTTTATCTATAAATTGATCTGCTCCTCTAAAGTCGTGAGCGTGCATTACTGCTCCCGGAAATTCATCAATTCCTTCAAAGAAAGGCATATTTGGCGTAGAGAAATGTCCTGTTGCTACTACCACATAATCGAATTTCTCTTCATAGGTTTTATTGTTTTTTAAATCATCTAAGAAAAGAGTAAATTTTTCTGTTTCTTCATTAAAAGTTAACCATCTTAAAGTTGTATTGAAACGGATGTAATCTCTTGCATTACTTTTATTAATTCTTCCTTGAATATAATCAAACAACACAGGACGTGGAGGATATGAAGAAATTGGCTTTTTAAAATGCTCATCAAAAGAATAATCTGAAAATTCTAAACACTCTTTAGGACCGTTAGACCATAAGTATTTATACATACTTCCGTGGATGGGTTCTCCAAATTTTCCTACTCCTGTTCTCCAAGTATAATTCCACATTCCTCCCCAATTGTCTTGTTTTTCAAAACATACAATTTCCGGGATTTCTTTTCCTTGTTTTTTTGCAGATTCAAAAGCTCTGATTTGTGCCAATCCACTTGGACCTGCACCAATAATAGCAATACGTTTATTTTTCATAGAATTATGAATTATAAAAATTTTAAATTATTATAGTTTATGATTTTCTGCGAAACCGCAGTTGGGAATTTAATTTCTGAAAAAATAACTCTTTCTAAATTGGCGTTTTAATCCAAAGAATAACAGTAAGATAAGAAAATTGCTTTATCCTTTTAAAGCAAATATTTTTAATGAAAGAGTCAATGTTTAAAATCATAATTTTGCAAATTACAATTTTAAATGCATAAATACAATTCACCAGCAAAATATTA
>JAJYSY010000068.1 GCA_021793375.1 Bacteroidota bacterium
GGTACTCTGGTTTTTATTAATATTTCCTCTAAAAACTCCTCATTTTCCTCTAATCTGATAAAAAGTTCTTTATCTTTTTGAAGCATTAAAGGAATTTGTTTTTCCTTATATCCTAAATAATTTATTTTTAAAATATAATCTCCCTTTTCTTTGATTTTTATATCGAAAAATCCTTCTTCATCTGTTGTTCCCCAAGTTATTATTTCTTGATTTTCCGGGTTTTCTATCTGTAAATTTACATAAGCCAAAGCAACAGCAGAAGTATCTGTCACTTTTCCGGAAATATACATTTGTGCGTTTACTTCAAGTTTAAAAAACAAACTGAAAAGAAGTAAAAAAACAATTTTTATTGAGAAATAATCAATTGTACGTGTAGTGTTTTTATTAATAAATAACATTTTTTATTTTTTTTTAAAATTAATCTGTGAAATCATTTATTTTTATTTTCGTAATAGTTAATAATGAATTATTAATCAACAACTTAAATGAAAATAAAAATGATTTTAATTTGTTTTCTCTGTCCTTAATAAGACGACAAAAAAACAGTTGAGGTTACAGAATCAACTTTATTTTTAAAATGTTTTTATATAAAACAAAAAAATCTCAAGCATAAGAACTTGAGATTTTCTAATAAAACATGAATTGTTTTTATATTATTTGTTTTTAAATTCTAAAGCATCATCAAAAACAGAAATCAAATAAAAAATACCGGAAATAGCAGCTATTAAAATCACTATTTTAAGATTAGAAAAAGAATCTAAAATAGATTGTTTTTCGTTTGTATAGAAAAACAATCCGGCTAAAAGTATGGCCGCATACATCACTGCAAGAACAACAAGATTTTTAGCAGGAGAAAAAGTAGAGGTTTTAATTTCTTTAGGACGTAAAGCTCTTTCTGTTTCAATTTGATGCATCACTCTTTCTTTAAAACCTTCTCCGGCTTCAAGTTTGCTTTCTTTTAATATATTTTTCAAATCTTCTTCCTTCATAATTCTTGGTTCTTATTCTTCAAAGTTATGAAAATAAACCTTTTATAAAATATTTTCTTTCTTAATTACTTTTGCTAAATTTTTTCGTCCTCTATGTAATTTTACTTTCACATTTGAAGGGGTTAATCCCATTATTTTTGCTACTTCTTTTATAGAGTTTTCTTCTAAATAAAACAAAGTCAACACTACTGCTTCACTCCCGGGAATTTTTGACATCGCTTCTTCAATCATTTGTTTTTGTTCTTTTTCAGCAATTCCCGCTGAAGTATCAAACTCAGAATATGCTGCTTTTAAGTTAGTGTGTTTATAATCTACAAATTCAGTTTTATGCACAGATTTACGAACTTCACTAATCGCAGTATTATATACAATTCTGTAAAACCATGTTGAAAATTTACTTCTCCTTTTAAAAGCGTGTAAATTTCTAAAAGCCTTAACAAAAGAGTTTTGTGCAATATCTTCTGCTTCCACTTTATTTTTACAAATACGAAAAGCAATACTCACCGCCATATCTTGATAAGTATCCACAAAATATCCAAAGGCAGAAGTATCTCCTTTTATAATTTCTCGGATGCGTTGCTTTTCGGTCATCTATAAATTCTTAAATTTATAAAGCTTTTACTTTTATATGATTTAATCTAATTCTTCGTCAAATTCGTTTTTATTTCTCATCAAAAAGTAAAAAATCAAATAACCCAATCCTAAAAACAATAAAACTCCGGAAGCAACTACCCAAAAAGCTTCATCTTCTCCCAATCCTAATTCATAACTGATGAGTAAGGAAATAATCAGTCCTAAAGCAATTCCAACCAATAAAATTCCATTTCGTAATGATCGGTATTTATTAGGAGTAGGTTTCGATTTTTCAGGAGGAAGAATTCCTTGTCTGATTAATTCCATGCGTTCTTTATGTTTAACATTCATAGATCGAATAGCGATATACATTCCCAATCCTATAGGTAAAGCAACTGTTGATAATATGGCAATAATGGGGATAAGTGATGAAAACATAATTCAAAAATTTAGTTTTAAAATAGTTCTTTGTCAATAAGACGTTGAATTTAAAGTTTTGGTTACAAAAAAAATGAAAGTTTTTATTTCTTTCAAACATAAATTATTGATTTTCAAATATATAAAAACAAAAAAATATTCTATTTTATTTTTAAAATAAAAATCTTATTTTGGATTTTCATGTTTTTCTTATTCGGCTAAGAAAATAATTTTTATTGCTACTTCGATTCTAAATTTACACTTAGGTTAAAACTTTAATAAATATCAACAAATAAAATTATCATATTTCTATATTTATATAAATTAAACTTTAAAAAACTCAATTTATTATGAAAAATAGTGAAGTAGCGACAAAAGAAATTTCAGAAGATTTGAAACTGGGTGAGAGAACATTAAAAAAACTTAAATATGGAGGGTATTTGTCTTTAGAACATGACATCCCTTTTTTAATTATTTATCGTAATATTCCCAATGATGCTTCCACTATTCGATTGGCAAAAAGCGGTGCTTCATATTTAATTGTAGGAGAACATAATTTTGAATATTTCCACAATATTGTTAAAGAATTAACCGATAAAATGAGTGAAAGATTTGGTTCTTTTCTCTTACTTGAAATTTATTCAGGACCAACGAAAAGCACAGAATTTGTCATCAGAGGTCCTTCACACAAACTTCCTGTTTCTTTAGAAGTTCTTCAAAAAGAATTAGAAAAAATTGAATCCAGAAAATATGGCGGAGAATTTGTAACCGCAAAAACAGAACAAACCAAAAAACGTTTAAATCCTAAACACAAAGAATTTTTCAGTATAGAAGAAATTAAAAATTGTGGAGGAACTTTTATAGGTTTAGAAATTCCTCCGGTTTACAGAAACAAAGAAGGAGAAACTTATCCTATTTATTTTAAAAAATTCAGAACAGGTTTTTCCACCGCAATTCACAGAGCTGTTTTTGAATTTATAAGAGTTCAAACCTCTTCTAATTTACAGTATTACACTGCTTTAGGAAAAAGAAAAATCCATAAAGAACTCTTTAAAATCGATAAAAAATTAACAGCAATTGAAGATTCTTATCAGTTTTTATTATTGGTTGCTCCGGTAAATATTCAATCTATAAAAGAAACATTTTTCCAAACAAATTTTGATAAAATAGAATCTTATCACTACAGATTATTACCTATAGATCCGGATTTATTAAAACGAAAACTTTACAATTTAAGAATTGATGAAATAGATGATCCTGCGCTTGCTTATCTCTATGAAGAAAAAAGAGAAGAAATTGATCAAGAATTAACAATGTTAAAAGACAGAGGAAGTAAAAACTTCTTTTACAGCAGTTTAAGACTTTATCATGGTATTGAAAAAGATTTTCTTGCAGAAGCAAAATTGATTTTAGAAAATATTTCTGAAAATAAAAATCAAGAAAAAATAAAGGATTTAAATGCGCATGATTTTGCCAACTTAGCCTTAAAAGAATTCGATTTTTTCCGTCAACAATCTCTGGATTTTAATTGTAAAGTTCACATCAGAAATGATGTAAACATCATGATGGTTTCCAAAGGAGAATTATATCTTCCAGCAGATTATAAATTGACAAAAAAAGAAGCTGCAGCACTTATTCAACACGAGGTGGGAACTCATGTTTTAACTTATTATAATGGAGAACAACAACCTCTCACACAACTTTCTCAAGGTTTGGCAAACTATGATGCCCTACAAGAAGGAATTGCTGTTTTAGCAGAATATTTAGTTGGAGGTTTAACCGGAAATCGATTGAGAACCATCGCCGGACGTGTTGTTGCCGGAGAAGCTTTATTAGATGACGCAGATTTTAAAGAAGTTTTCAACTTGTTGTATTCCACTTATGGATTTTCAAAAGAACCCGCTTTTAATATTACTTCTCGTGTTTTTCAAGGAGGAGGTTTTCTAAAAGATATTATTTATTTAAAAGGTTTAGTCAGACTTCGAAAATATTTACAAGAAGGCGGAGATTTTGAAATGCTTTTATTAGGAAAATTCGCTTTAGAACATGTAAATATGATTAAAGAATTAACCGATAGAAAAATTTTAAAACCACCAAAAATAAAACCTAAATACTTTAAAAATGAAAACTTTAAAGAACGACTGAATAAACTGAGAAATGGAATTTCTTTTTCTGAAATGATTTAAATAAAAAACTAAGCTAAAAAACCAATAAAAATGAAAATATGTTTTGTATTAAATAACATCAAAACCGAAACCTGTGGAACTTCGGTGATTATTTTGAGAAAAGCTCATCAAAGAGGACATCAAGTTTATGTGATGGGAGTAGATGATTTTATCTATCATAAAAACAATGGAATTTATCTTTCTTGCAAAGAAATTCCGGAAAATATAGAAGATAATTCGCTCAAGAATTTTTGGAAAAATGTTCAAGACGAAAAATTAAAATCCAAAGTAATTTTTAGTGGAGATTTAGATATTTTATTTCTTCGTAATAATCCCACAGAAGAACCTCTGCACAGATATTGGGCAGGACATTGCGGGATGGCTTTCGCAAGAATGATTCAAAAAACCGGAGTTTTAGTGCTTAATGACGCCGTGGGATTGAGCAAAGCTTATATCGATAAACTCTATTTTGAAGAATTTCCTGCAGAAATAAAACCGGAAAGTTTAATCACCAGAAAAAAAGAAGAAATATTAGATTTTTGGAAAAGAAATAAACAAGAAATCATCTTAAAACCCTTGGAAGGAAGCGGCGGAAAAGATGTTTATAAAATTGGAAAAGACAAGAAAAATCTCAATCAGATTTTAGAAAATATTCTGCGTAAAGGATATATAATTGCACAAGAATATCTTCCTGAAGCCAAAAATGGAGATATCAGAGTTATTGTAATGAATGGAAAAATTCTCAAGCAAGATAATCAACTGGCAATAATTAGAAGAATCAGCAAAGACAAAGCAGAGTTTAGAAGTAATCTCACTTTAGGCGGAATTCCCAAAAAAGCTGAACTCACCCCGGAAATTGAACATATTGTTTCTTTAGTCGGACCAAAATTAATTCGCGATGGATTATTTTTTGTCGGTTTAGATATTGTCAAAGATAAATTAATAGAAATCAATGTTTTGAGCCCCGGCGGAATTGATCATTACCAAAAAACAGGAATGACAGATTTTACAGATGCAGTGGTAAAAGCTTTGGAAAGAAAAATTGTTTATAAAGCAAAAAACAGAAGTAAAATTGAAAATAATGTTTTGGCAACAATGGAATAAAACCAACTCTTCAAAATCTTGATGATGGAAAACTTAAACAGAATAATTGGTGAATATGATACAGGAAATAAAGGATCTTTATTATTTATCACTGCCGGAATTCACGGAAATGAACCCGCCGGAGTTTTAGCTTTAGAAAATATATTTGAAATTCTTCAAGAAAATCAACCTCCTATTAATGGAAAAATAATCGGATTAAGAGGAAATAAAAAAGCTTTACAAAAACAAGTAAGATTTATTGATGAAGATTTAAATCGAACTTGGACTTCAGAAAACATAAAATCCAACCGAATAGATTCTGCAGAAAAAATAGAAATGTTTGAAATTATTGAACTTTTAGAAAAATTTCCTGAAAAACATTTTACCAAACGTTATTTTTTGGATTGCCACACCACTTCTGCAGAAAGTGAACCTTATATTTCTGTGCAAGATGTTCATGATAATTTGCAATGGGCAAAACTTTTTCCTACTTATATCATCAAAGGTTTTTCAGATCTTGTTCGAGGCTGTATTGATCGTTATGAAAGCAAAATCGGTCTCACCGGATTTGTTTTTGAAGCCGGACAACACCAAAGCAAAAAAGCAGTAAAAAACCATGAAGGAATAATTTGGCATGCACTTCATTACGCTTGTGATTTAAATTTTAAAGATTTAGAAAAAATACCGAAATCCGTAAAAACTTTAGCTGAAAAACGAAAAAATCAAAAAGTTTTTCAATTGATTTATCGACATGCAATTTCTGCTAAAGATAATTTTAAAATGCAACCCGGATTTAAAAATTTTCAAAAATTAAACAAAGAAGAACTTTTAGCACATCAAAATCAACAACCTATTTACAGTAAATGGGAAGATTTTATTTTTATGCCTTTATATCAATCTCAAGGAAATGATGGTTTTTTTATTGTAAAAGAAGTTTAAATAAAATATATTTTATTTTTTAAAAATTCCACTTCAATTAATTTTTCCATATTTTTTAACTCTTAGAAAATTCATTTTTTCTTATCTTTTGACAAACTAAAACTTATATGGAAATTCAAAATTTATACAAAACTGTTCGTGAATTAATCAGCGAAGAAAAATTTGATGATTTAGATTCACTTAAACCTTCAAAACCGGAGTTTTTCAATTGGTATAATGATATTTTTGAACCTTTAAATGTAAAACAAGCTCCAAACGAAAAAGCTTTAATTTGGATTTATAATCAAGAACGAAAAGATTTTACTTTTAAAGAACTCGATCAGCAAACCAATCAATTTCTTAATCTTCTACGTAAACACGGCATCAAAAAAGGAGATAAACTTTTTGCTCAACTCCCTTTGGTTCCCGAAAATTGGATCAGTTATTTAGCTTGCATAAAAGGAGGAATGATAATTATTCCCACCGCCACAACTATGGCCGTAAGAGGAATGGAATTTCGTTTTAAATCCCTTTCGCCCGAAGTTGCCATTGCTGATGCTTCCAACGCAGAAAAAATTGACCAAGCAGAAGAAAAAGTAGAGCAAAAAATTAAACTCAAACTCATTGTTGGTGCAGAAAGAGAAGGCTGGATAAATGTAGATGAAATGTTTAAAGAATCTACAACAGCCGAAGGAGAAAAAACAAAATCTGATGATAATTTGTTTTATTTCTTTACTTCCGGAACAACAGGAATGCCCAAAATTGTGGCGCACACCCATTTTACTTATCCGGTTGGACATTTAACCACTTCTTCTTGGATTGGATTGAAAAAAGGAGATTTACATTATAATATTTCTCAACCCGGATGGGCAAAATTCTTTTGGAGCAGCTTTTTTGCTCCTTGGAATGTTGGTGCTTGTTTATTAGGATATCACACCGATAGATTTAATCCTAAAGAACAGCTTGAAAATATTGAAAAACTAAAAGTTTCTACCTTTTGTGCTCCACCAACAGCTTTAAGATCTTTGGTTCAAGAAGATTTAACCCAATATGATTTTTCTCATCTCAGACAATGCGTTGCCGCCGGAGAACCCTTAAATCCTGAAGTTATTGAAATTTGGAAAAAAAGAACAGGAACTTTAATCCGCGATGGATATGGACAAACAGAATCTACTGCTATGGCAGCAAATTTACCCGGCAGAGAATTGAAATTTGGTTCGATGGGAAAACCCACTTTTTTATATGATATTGTTATCGCCGATGATGATGGAAATATTTTACCTCCAACAGAAGAAGGAAATATCTGCGTCAGACACAACGATGATGCTTTCAACGGAATTTTTAAAACTTACCTCAAAGATAAAGAACGTTTGCAAAAAGTTTTTAAAGACGGATTATATTACACCGGTGATAAAGCTTATAAAGATGAAGATGGCTATTTATGGTTTGTCGGCAGAGATGATGATGTTATCAAAGCTTCAGATTTCAGAATTGGTCCTTTTGAAGTAGAAAGTGTTTTGATAGAACACGAAGCTGTGGTTGAAGCTGCTGTGGTGGGAAGTCCACATCCGCTTAGAACAAATGCGGTAAAAGCTTATGTAGTTTTGAGCAAAAATGTGGAAGGAACAGAAGATTTAGCTAAAGAATTATTCCGTTTTTCTGAAAAACATTTGGCTCGTTATAAAATCCCAAGAATTATTGAATTTGTCGGAAGTTTACCTAAAACTTTATCCGGAAAAATCAGAAGAATAGAACTCAGAGCTATGGAAGCTGAAAACAGACAAAACGATGAAGAAATAAATGATTTGGAATATTTTCACGAAAAATATTAATAATTGATTTTAAATAATATGAGTTTAAAACCTATGCAAAATCCGGAGGATATGCCGGAAAGATTTAAACAAGCTTGGAATTCTTATAATGCTCCAGCTATTGCTGAATTATTCTCAGAAAATCCTGATTTTGTAAATGTTACCGGAAAATGGTGGGAGGAAAAGTCTGAAATTCAAAAAGCTCACGATTTTGGATTTCAAATGATTTTTTCAAATTCTCATTTAGAGATTTTAAAAATCAAAAAGAAAATGTTGAAGGAAGATATTGCAATTATTCACAGTAGAATTCGGGTAACCGGACAAACTGAAAATCAAGTTGAAAAAACTGATAAAAGAGAAACAATGTTTCTTTTTGTAATGAAAAAACATGGAGAATTTTGGCTTTGCGAATCTGCACAAAACACAGATATTATTTTTGGAATGCAAACTAATATTCGCGATGAAAAAGGAAATTTAAAAGCGGTGAGTTATAAAGAAAAAACTCAAAGAATTACCCGAGATTTAAATGAAGAGTAAATTTAAAAACAAAAGAAGCTGTCTCATAACTGGGGCAGCTTTTTTCTTTTTCTAAGATTAATTATTAGGAGAAATCGTAGAGATTTAGTATCTTCATGCTTTGAAAATCAATGAGATGAAGATAAAATTCAAGGATT
>JAJYSY010000069.1 GCA_021793375.1 Bacteroidota bacterium
CTCATCCATAATCGGTTGAATCAGAAATTTACACTTATAGAACAAGATGTTTTTCTTTTTTCCATAGCATCCCCAAATCGTTTATTAGATTTAATCGCAAATTTTATTCTCTATGATAACAACATCAAGAAGATTGCCCGTTATCAGCAGTATTTTGCGGTAAAATCGGCTGTTGAAAGAATACGAATATTTTCGCCCCCATCCCAGCCCCTTCCCCCTGAGGGTGAAAGAAAACGTTTAGGAGGTGTAGTTTGGCATACGCAAGGCTCAGGAAAATCGTTGACGATGGCAATGATGGCGAAGGCCATTGCTAAAGTGGATAATATCAAAAATCCTAAAATCATTTTGGTTACCGACCGAACGGACTTGGATCAGCAAATCTCTAAAACTTTTGCTGCAGTCGGGATGCAAGTTGATAATGCCAAAACCGGGAAACATCTTATCGAAATCTTGGAAAGTAATTCTGATAATGTGGTTACCACCATTATCAATAAGTTTGATACGGCCGTCCGGGGAATTAAAAAGCCACTAACCAGTCCAGATATCTTTGTTTTGATTGATGAAGGCCATCGTACGCAACACGGAACCTTCAATATCAATATGCAAAAGGCTTTACCCAATGCTTGTTATATGGCGTTTACAGGGACACCTCTGTTTAAAAAAGACAAGAATACTATGCACAAGTTTGGCGGAATGATTGACCAATATACCGTTAAACAAGCTGTGGAAGATGGAGCTGTTTTGCCATTAGTTTACGAAGGAAGATACAGCGATCAAAGTGTAGATGAAGAAATAATTGATAATTATTTCAATTACGTTTCAGAAGATTTAAGCGATTACGAAAAAGCCGATTTAAAAAAGAAATTTGCTAAACGCACCCATATTGCTGATGCCGAAAAGAATATCGAGGCCATTGCCTGGGATATTGTGAGGCATTACCGGGAAAACTTTCAAGGAACCACACCATTCAAGGGTCAGGTGGTTTGTAATTCAAAACGAACAGCGGTAAAATATTTTGAGGCAATTCGCCAGATAGGAAAGGTAAGTTGTGCTTTAGTAATTTCTCCACCTGATGATAGAGAAGGCGAAGAATCCAGCTATGGAAAAACTTCTGATGATGTCAAAGCTTTTTGGGACGCCATGATGGATCAGTATGGTAATTCTAAGAATTATGAAGAAAGCATTATCAAACAATTCAAACATAGTGAAGACCCCGAATTGATTATTGTGGTCGATAAATTATTGACCGGATTTGATGCGCCAAAGAATACGGTTCTATACCTAACAAGAAAACTTAAAGGCCATACTTTATTACAAGCCATTGCCAGAGTCAATCGTTTGTACGAGGATAAAGATTATGGTTATATCATTGATTATGCCGGGGTAATAGGCGAATTGGATAATGCTTTGTTGACCTATTCTGATTTGGAAGATTTTGATGAAAAAGATTTGGAAGGAACTTTGACCAGCATCAATCAGGAAATCGAAAAGTTAGAGCCGGCTCATCAACAAGTATTAGAGTTTTTTAAGGATATCAAAAACAGAAATGATGGCGAACTGTTTCAACAAAAGTTACGTCATAAAGATATCCGAGATGATTTTTATAAAAAATTAGCTGCCTTTGCTCGAATCTTCAAATTGGCAATGTCTTCAATGAAATTCCATAAGGAGACTCCGGAGAAGAAAATCCAAAAATATAAAGATGATCTAAAGTTCTTTATGAACCTGCGCATAGCAGTAGCACAGCGATATTCAGATAAAATCGACTACAAACAATATGAAGGACAAATTCAAAAGTTAATGGACCAGCATATTTCCTCTAAAGGAATTAATAAACTCACCGAATTGGTCAATATATTTGATGAAACTGCCTTCCAAAATGAAATCGAAAAAACCGAGGGAACCGCGGCTAAAGCGGATAAAATTGCTTCAAGAACAGCCAAACATATCACAGAGAAAATGGATGAAGATCCGGTATTCTATAAAAAATTCTCTCAACTGATACGTCAAGCCATTGATGATTTCTATGCCGAACGGATTTCAGAATTAGAATATTTGGAAAAAGTAAAGGATTACACAGAGAAAGTGCTCAATAAAACCGATACCAGTATTCCTGAAAAGATTAGAGATAATCAGACGTTGAGTGCCTATTTCGGAATTGTCAATGAATTTTTTGAGGCCGAAGAAGTCAACACCTATAAGCATCAAGATGAATTGGTAGAAGCAGCGATAGTTGTAGCGCATATCATCGATAAAAAGAAGCAAGTCAACTGGTCAACCAATCAAGATATATTGAAAAAAATGAAGTTAGAAATTGGAGATTATATCCTTGATGAAATCGGAGTTAAAATGGGCTTGCGATTAAATTTTACCCCTGTTGATAAAATGGCTGAACGAATGATTGATGTCGCGAAAACGAGGAGCAATTAATAATGAACAATGAACAATGAACAATGAACAATGAAAAATGAACAATAAAAAATGAACAATAAAAAATGAAGGAGAATGTAGTTAGGGATAAGTCCTTTGATTTCGCGTTGAGGATTATTGAATTACGGAAGCTTTTGGAAGAGAAAAGAGAATTCGTAATTGCCCGGCAAATAATGAGAAGTGGAACTTCAATTGGAGCTAATATCCGGGAAGCTGAGTATGCGGTAAGTAAAGCAGACTTCATAAATAAATTATCGATAGCTTTAAAAGAAGCCAACGAAACCGAATATTGGTTAGAGCTTTTACACCATTCAAAAACAATCGAAGATGACCTGTTTGTTGATTATAGGGACAAATTAAAAGAGATTTTGAGGTTATTGATTTCAATTATCAAAACCAGTAAGAAATCCGTCAGAAAATAAAATTGCTAACTGAACATTAATAATTGAACATTGCTAATTGAACATTGCTAATTGAACATTGCTAATTGAACATTGCTAATTGAACATTGCTAATTGAACATTGCTAATTGATAATTGTACATTGATAATTGAACATTGCTAATTGATAATTGTACATTGATAATTGAAACATTAAAATACGGACAAAAAACAATAGACTTTGAATTGACCTATTCCGATAGAAAAACATTAGGAATAACAGTCAATCCAGATTTGTCTGTGCAAGTCAAAGCACCTAATAATGCTACGAAAGAAAAAATATTTGAAAAAGTAGAAAAGCGCGCCTCCTGGATTATTGAACAAAAAAGATATTTTCTTTCTTTTCAACCACGAAGAAAAGAATACCTATATAAAAGCGGAGAAAGCCACCTTTATTTAGGAAGAAGATACCAATTAAAGATAGTGGATGGTCATTCAGAAGCTGTTCATTATAAAGGCAGATACCTTCAAATCGAAACCAAAAACAATACACCTAAACACGTTAAAGAGCTTTTGGATAAGTGGTATCGAGAACGAGCAAAAATCAAATTCCCCGAATATGCAGAGCCTTTAATCGAACGTTTTAAAAAATATGATGTAGCACCCAAAGATCTCTATATCCAAAAAATGGAAACCCGATGGGGAAGCTGTTCCGCTAAAGGAAATATCATCCTTAATCCTGAACTAATAAAAGCACCCAAACCCTGTATTGAATATGTCATCATCCATGAACTCTGCCACTTAATCCATAGAAACCATACTAAAACATTCTTTAGACTCTTATCTCAAGAAATGCCTGATTGGGAAAAATGGAAGGAAAAACTGGAACGGGAAATGGCTTAAATATATTTCCAAGAAGTAATTAATCGAGCAAGTTTTTATATTAATGGTTCTTAGAACTAAATATAGGAAACCCTAAACTATCACTAAACTTCTTTGAAACTCGCAGAATCTCATAAAAAGAAAAAAAGCCAATTTTACATCAAAAGTGGCTGTAAAATCGGCTGTATTTTTTCAATCAATTGATAATCAAAAGATTGCATCTTAAAGTAGTGGTCCCACCTGGACTCGAACCAGGGACCCTCAGATTATGAGTCTGATGCTCTAACCGGCTGAGCTATAGGACCTTTTTAAATAAGTGAATTTTATTTTTCACTTTGTATGAGTTAAGAACGTCTTTGATTTCTTTTATTAAATCGAGCGCAAAAATAGATAATCCATGGGTATGCGCCAAATATATCTTTCAAGATTTTTTACTTTTTTATCTTTTCTTTGATTTTAAGCCTCTCTGAGTTCTAAAAGTCGAGAAACATATTTTCCAATCACATCAAACTCAAGGTTTACTATATCGTTTTCTTTTAAATCTTTAAAGGTAGTGTGCTCATAAGTATAGGGAATAATCGCTACGCTAAATCCGTTTTTTGTGCTGTTTACCACGGTCAAGCTCACTCCGTTTACGGTAATGGAGCCTTTTTCTATCGTAAAATTACTTTTTGAAGGATCAAATTCAAAACTAAAAATATGACTTCCATTTTCTTCTTTTATTTGTGTGCAAACTGCGGTTTGATCCACATGTCCTTGTACAATATGACCATCCAATCGGGCGTTCATTTTCATTCCTCTTTCTAAATTAATGCGATTTCCCTCTTTTAGTTGTGCTAAATTTGTTTTTTCTAAAGTTTCCTTGATAGCGGTAACTTTATAAGAAGAATCATTTTGCTCCACTACCGTCAAACAAACGCCATCGTGCGCCACACTTTGGTCAATCTTAAGTTCTTTTGATAAAATTGCCTCTACAGTAATATGAAGATTATCGCCTTCTTGAGTTAAATTAGAAATAATTCCTACCTCTTCGATGATTCCGGTAAACATACTTGCCGATTTTTTTAGTTAAATTTGCAAGCGTAAAAATAAGCAATTTTTGTGGAAGTTGATTTTATTCCTTTAAGTAGATAAATAAAGAATTCACAGAAATCAAAAAGCAAAAGGCAAAATTTAAAATTATATGGAAAAATTAAAAATAGGAATCAGTATTGGAGATCTGAATGGAATAGGAAGTGAAATAGTTTTAAAAACTTTTGCCGAACCTATGATGTTGGAATTATGTACTCCCATAATTTTTGCCCATAAAGGATATCTGAGTTTTGTAAGAAAACACCTGGATTTAAATTTGAGTTTACAAGGAATTTCTTCTCCTTCAGAAGCTATAGAAGGAAAAATAAACGTCATTAATGTTTGGCGAGAAAAAGTAAAAATCAATTTTGGAGAGGAAGATAAAAGCTTAGGGAAATACACTTTAATGTCATTGGAAACAGCGGTGAAAGCTGTAAAAGAAAAAGAAGTGGATGTGCTGGTAACCGCACCGATAAATAAGAATGTAATTCAATCTGATCAGTTTAAATTTCCGGGACACACTGATTATTTAGCACAGGAATTAGGCGGAGAAAGCTTGATGTTTATGGTAGGAGAAGAATTAAAAGTAGGATTGCTCACCGATCACGTTCCGGTTAAAGAAGTAGCCAAAAAAATAACTCCTCAGTTGATAAAAGACAAAGTAAGATTAATCACGCAGAGCTTAAAACAAGATTTCAGAATTCAAAAACCTAAAATCGCTGTTTTGGGAATTAATCCGCATAGTGGAGATAACGGTGTGATTGGAAAAGAAGATGAGGAAGTGTTAAAGCCTACCATCAAAGCCTTAAACGACAAAGGAAATTTAATATTTGGACCGTATGCAGCAGATAGTTTTTTTGGGACAAAAAATCACCAAAACTTTGATGCTGTTATTGCTGCTTATCACGACCAAGGATTGATTCCGTTTAAGACTTTATCTTTTGGAAAAGGCGTAAACTTCACAGCCGGACTTTCTCGTGTGCGTACTTCTCCTGATCATGGAACAGCTTATGAAATTGCAGGAAAAAATAAAGCTGATTTTAAATCTTTTAGAGAAGCAGTTTTTTTAGGAATGGATATTTACAGGAAAAGAAAAGAATACAAAGAGTTAACAGCAAATCCATTACCTATTTCTAAACCTAAAAGACGCAGATAAAATCATATAAACATAATTTTTGATTCTATAATAGCGAAAAGCAATTAATTTTATATATTTGCACCCTTGAAAGAAAATGTGAAGATGGAGAAATTTGAAGAATATAAGATTCAGTTCAGCGGATTGAAGGAAGGTGAGCATGAATTTTATTATCATATTGCGGATAAGTTCTTTGCACTTTTTGATTATAATGAGTTCAACGCAGTTGATGTTGAGGTAAAACTTTTGCTCAATAAAAAACCCAATATGTTGACTTTGACCTTTGATATAGAAGGAACGGTAAATGTAAATTGCGATGTAACAAATGAAGCTTATGATCAAGAAATAAACACTGTATTAGATTTAAAAGTAAAATTTGGCTCAGTGTTTAATGATGAAGATGATGAGTATTTAATTTTACCTTATGAAGCTCATGAGGTAGAAGTGCAACAATATATATATGAAGGGATAATTTTGGCAGTACCTTTGAAAAAAGTTCATCCAAAAGTAATCGATGGCACAATGGAATCTGATATTTTAGATAAATTAGAAGAGCTGTCTCCCGGATATGAAAAAGAAGAAAAAGAAGAAACAGATCCCCGATGGGATAAATTGAAAAAGTTGTTAAACGAAAAATAAACTGAGTTATGGCACAACCAAAACGTAGAACGTCAAAAACAAGAAGAGATAAAAGACGTACTCATAAAAAAGCGACTACTCCACAGTTGTCAACAGATCCAACAACAGGAGAAATGCATTTACGTCACAGAGCACACTGGAGCGAAGGAAAACTTTACTACAGAGGTCGTGTTTTGATTGATGATAATACAGAAGAAACAGAAGCTTAATCAAGCTTTTGAAAACATATAAAACCTTCACAATTTAGTGGAGGTTTTTGTTTTTATTTAAAAAACTTCTATAAAGTTATTACAACTTTATGGGTTAGGAGTTGATTAAATCCGAAAAACATATTAATTTGCGCTTTGTATTAACAAAAGCTACAAAATCGTTTCTCCGCATTAAAGTGAGATGGATTAATTTATGAATAAAATAAAAGCCGCAATTACAGCCGTAGGTTCTTATGTTCCTGAAGATGTTTTGACAAATAAGATGTTGGAGCAAATGGTCGATACAAATGATGAATGGATTACAAGTCGAACAGGAATTAAACAACGGCATATTTTAAAAGACCCTAACAAAGGGACTTCCTATATGGGAATAAAAGCTGCAGAAGAGCTTTTACAAAAAAAGAACATAGATCCCAAAACCATAGACCTGATTATCTTTGCTACAGCAACTCCGGATATGCCGGTAGCTTCAACAGGAGCTTATGTTGCCACACAATTAGGGGCTACCAATGCATTTGCTTACGACATACAATCGGCTTGTTCCGGTTTTTTATATGCCATGTCAACCGCATCGGTTTATATAGAATCAAACAGATATAAAAAGATTTTAGTAATAGGAGCAGATAAAATGTCTTCCATAATAAATTATAAGGATCGCGCTACTTGTATTATATTTGGAGATGGTGCAGGAGCAGTTTTATTTGAACCTAACGAAGAAGGTTTTGGCGTTCAAGATGAAATTATGCGAGTTGATGGTTCCGGACGAGAATATTTAAAAATAAAAGCCGGAGGATCAATGTTGCCGGCAAGTGCAGAAACTGTCAATAATAATTTTCATTATGTAGAACAAGACGGGAGAACTGTTTTCAAAAAAGCAGTTTCAAATATGTCTGCCATAAGTCAGCAATTATTAGACAAAAATCAACTCTCTGCCGATCAAGTAGATTGGTTGATTCCGCATCAAGCAAATAAACGAATCATCAATGCAACAGCTAAACAATTAGGTTTGGCTGAAGAAAAAGTATTGATAAATATCGAAAAATACGGAAATACAACTTCTGCGACTTTACCTTTGGTGTTAGCAGATTTTGAACAGAAATTTAAGAAAGGAGATAAAATCATATTCACTTCTTTCGGAGCGGGTTTTACCTGGGGAGCAAGCTATCTTACCTGGGGTTATAACGCGTAAACTTTAAAAATTAATTTAATAATTTATAGCCATGGAATTAAAGAAAATTCAAAATTTAATAAAATTTGTAGCCAAGTCTGGTGCCAGCGAAGTAAAGTTGGAAACAGAAGAATTTAAAATTACTATTAGAACCGGTTCTAATGAAAAGGAAACTACAACAGTTGTACAGCACATGCCGGGAATGGGAATGCCACAAGCTATGCCGCAAATGGCTCCTCAAGCTCAACCTGCTGCCCCACAACAACCACAACAGCCGGCAGAAGCTCCTCAACAAGAAAAACCACAAGAAGATAGTAATCTGATAACAGTTAAATCACCAATTATCGGAACTTTTTATCGTAAACCTTCTCCGGATAAAGATCCTTTTGTAGAAGTAGGCGATACCGTAAAAGAAGGAGATGTGCTTTGTGTTATTGAAGCAATGAAACTTTTTAATGAAATAGAAAGTGAAGTAAGCGGAAAAATCGTAAAAGTATTAGTTGACGATGCCTCTCCGGTAGAATTTGACCAACCACTTTTCTTGGTTGAACCTGCATAAAAAATAATCATTATCTTTTCACCTAAATTAGAAGCCCTCTCTTATGTTTAAGAAAATTTTAATTGCCAATCGTGGAGAAATCGCTTTGCGAGTAATT
>JAJYSY010000070.1 GCA_021793375.1 Bacteroidota bacterium
AGAATTTTAATTCATTTATTATTTAAATATCAATCACTAATCCTATTCCTAATTGTTGTTTCCATTGAACTTTTGCTCCTCGAGTTACTTCTTCTCCAAATTCATCAGTTTCTTTTGTTTTGGTATTATTATCATATTTAAGATGTGATATAATCTTTGCGGCTACAAAAGAATTCACTTTAAAATTAAGCTCTACTTTCCAGTCTACATCAATGTTTCCAAAATCATTGAGATAATCTGTATATAAAGACAAACGATTAGAGAGTGAAATGTTTTTAACTATTTCAGTGTTGTATTCATTGGTTACTAAAATTCCAAATTCTGTTTTACTTGATTTTCCTTCTTTTATAATATTTCCGTTAAGATCATAAACCGCAGGCGTAACTCCGAAAGCTCCTTCATTTGCCAAACGTTGATTATAAACAAAAGTAGTTTTTACAGTTGAAGGAGAAATATAAAGGGTAAATTTATCACTATCTCGTCCGTATTCTGCTCCAATACCGGAATATAAATATCCGGGAGCCATAAAACTGGAAATTTCATTATCTCTATCCGGATAATTAAATCCTCTGTCAAATTGAGATTTTAAATTTACTTTAGCAGAATAAAACCAACCTGAAAACTCAGAAGTTCTGTATCCAAATGTTGAGTTTAATTCTAATTGATCATCTGTTTTTCTTAATTTTCTTCCTTTTTCAGCATGCAATCCATACAAAGCGATAAATTCATTTTGCCAACGAATATTTTTACGTTCATAAGTTCTTTTAATATCAATATTAAACAAAAAAGAAATAGAATTACTTCCTCCTGCACTCCAATTAGTGTAGGTAACTTCACTGATATCTGCAGTAAATTTATTTTGTTTTGACCAATAAGAAACCGGATTTGCTTTATCTAAACTATCGATAATTCGCATAGTTTGAAGATAAGACCAAGTTTTGGCATTAGAAATTTCTTTATAATTTTCAAAAGGTTTTTCTTGAGAAAAACCTTTTGAAGTAATAAAACAAATTAATAGTAATAAATAATACCGTAAATTCATTCGCTAAACTTAAATTTAACTATACTCAAATTTTCCAAAAGAGCTTTGAATAGTCAATTTTTTCTGATCAGATTTTTCTACCCGACCTACAATTTTTGCTTCTACATTAAAAGATTTGGAAATAGAAATTAAATCTTCTGCAATTTCTTCTTTTACATATAATTCCATGCGATGTCCCATATTAAAAACCTGATACATCTCTTTCCAATCCGTTCCGCTCTCTTGTTGTATGAGTTTAAATAACGGAGGCACTTCAAACATATTATCTTTAATCACATGAAGTTTTTCTATGAAATGTAAAATTTTTGTTTGTGCTCCCCCACTACAATGAATCATTCCGTGGATTTCTTCAGCGGTATATTTTTCTAACATTTTCTTGATGATGGGCGCATAAGTTCTTGTTGGAGAAAGCACTAATTTTCCGGCATCTAATGGAGAACCCTCTACTTTATCTGTTAAGTTTTTTGAGCCGGAATAAATCAAATCTTGTGGAATTGCAGCATCAAAACTTTCGGGATATTTTTCTGCCAATACTTTTGAAAACACATCATGTCGAGCAGAAGTTAATCCATTACTTCCCATTCCACCGTTGTATTCTTTTTCATAAGTTGCTTTTCCAAAAGAAGATAAACCAACAATTACATCTCCTTCTTGAATATTGGCATTATCTATAACTTGGTCTTTTTTTATACGTGCAGTAACCGTGGAATCCACGATAATTGTTCTGACTAAATCTCCTACATCTGCTGTTTCTCCTCCGGTGGAATACACATTTATTCCAAATTCTTTTAATTCTTCCAACAATTCTTCTGTTCCGTTAATTATGGCAGAAATCACTTCTCCGGGAACCAAATTTTTATTTCTTCCAATAGTTGAAGAAAGCATAATATGATCTGTGGCTCCCACACAAATTAAGTCGTCAATATTCATAATCAGCGCATCTTGTGCAATGCCTTTCCACACCGATAAATCTCCGGTTTCTTTCCAATACATATAAGCCAAAGCAGATTTTGTTCCTGCTCCATCTGCATGCATCACCAAAGCATAATCTTCATCTCCTGTTAAATAATCCGGAACTATTTTACAAAAAGCTTTAGGATATAATCCTTTATCTATTTTTTTAATGGCTTCATGTACATCTTGTTTTTCTGCAGAAACGCCGCGTTGTGCATAACGCTGATTTTTGTTTTGACTCATCATCAAAGTATTTTCTAAATTTAAATAGCAAAAATAAGGAAACCTATATTACTATCAATAATTAGTGATAGTATATTTTTTAGATTTTATTAAATTGAAATACTTAAAAGTTTTCGGCTGTAATCAATCTGACAAATAATTCTTTTATAAAATATATACCTCTTCGAACACAGTCAAAAAGTTTTTAATATTAAATTATAACTGAAAAATTAAGAAAAAGGATTTTTTCTTTTTATGGTTCCTGAGATTTCTTCTATATCTTCTTTTACGCTTTTAATTTCTTTTTTAATCTCTTCTCCTCCGCTTTCATTAAATTGTTCTTCTGCAGAACGCGTAATTTCTGAAGTAATATCTGTAGTTGCGTTTTTTACTGTTTTTATTCCCTTTGCCAATCCTCTTGCAATTTCAGGAACTTTGTCAGCTCCAAACAATAATACAATAATAAAAATTATGAATATTATTTCCGTTCCGCCAACTCCAAAAAGTAAAATAGGTAAATTCATAATTAAAAAAGTATTCGACAAAAATACAGAAAAACTATTTGTCTTCAAATGTATTAACCCAAGAAATCAATCTAAGTTTATGTTTTCTTTAAATTCTATGGATTGCATTTCTAAATACTCAATAAGCTCAAAAGGTTTATCTGTTTGAATTGTATTTAAATCCTCTAAATTTTCTAAACAATAATATAAAAATCGTTCTATATTTTCTTCTGAAAGTGCTAAATGTTCTTCAAAAAATGATTGGTCTAATAACTGAAAAATATTGTCTTTTTTATTTTCCAATTTCTCGAATTTCCTCATTTTCTCCAATTGTTTTATTTTTCCGGATAATACATTTATCAAATAATCTAAAGAAGTTGAAGAAGCTGTATATAATCTTTTTTCTGTTTGGGTCATTTTTTTTCCTTGATAATGAGGAATTCCAACCTTAGTTTGATCAAATGCTCTAATTTGACTTGCATCTTTTGTCAAATCTCCCGATAGATTATAATTTGATATTTTTACTTCTTTTAAAATGTTGACATCTTCTTCTAAAATCACTTCTATAGGAGAATTTTCTATGATAGAATCTGAAATAATCATTTGCTTATTTTTATATCCCATCGCAGAAAATAAAACTTCATCTTCAGGTTTTACAGCAATTTCAAAACTTCCATCTTTTTTGCTGATTTGTCCTTCACGCTGAGTAATATTGATGATGTTTACCTGAAAATCAGAAAGCGAATCTGTTTTGATTTTTCCTTTTAACAAAACTTCTTCTTGACTCCATAAAACACAAGAACTAAGCAATAAAAAAAAGAAAAACACGAAGTAAAGTAGTTGTTTATAAATCATAGAAGGAGTAATCAGTGTTACAATTTATGATTACTCAAGCAAACAATTTTCTCTCTTATCAAATAATTAACTTTACTTAAAAATTAATTATTTTTTACTTCCCTCCCACTTTATTTGGATTTTGTTTTACAAAAGCTGCCCAACCGGAATAATTTTTTGAAGTTTGAATTTTTCCTGAATTATAATAATGACAAACTGCTGCCGCCAAACCATCGGTGGAATCTAAGTTTTTAGGAAGTTTTTTTAAGTTTAATAAACTTTGCAGCATTTTGGCAACTTGTTCTTTGCTTGCTTTTCCGCTTCCTGTAACTGCCATTTTAATTTTTCTGGGCGAATATTCCGTAACGGGAATTTCTCTGCTTAATCCTGCTGCCATAGCCACGCCTTGTGCTCTTCCTAATTTCAACATCGATTGCACATTTTTTCCAAAAAACGGAGCTTCAATAGCAATTTCATCAGGGTGATAAGTATTTATTAATTCTATTGTTCTTTCAAAAATCAATTTCAATTTCAGGTGATGGTCTTTATATTTTTTTAAATTAAGTTCATTCAACTGTAAGATTTTCATCTTTTTATCCACGATTTTTATCACTCCAAAACCCATTATGGTTGTTCCGGGATCTATTCCTAAAATTATTTTTTCCGTTTGTTGTTGTTTTGTTTTCAAGAAAAATGTTTTTACAAATTTACTTAATTTAAAATCAAATCTTCTAAAACTTCTCAAACTAACAAAAAGTCAGTTTTTAAGGCTTGGCATAAGAATTGACAGCATAAGGGTGAAGCTTTAAAAAGGTTTCACAACCTTGTTTTTAAAGCAGTGATTAACAAGCTATTTGAACATATACAATCTTAACTTAGATTGATGAAAATATAATTATGGGAAAAGGAAAATTATTTAGTATTGACAATTTGTCACTTCAGGATTTAGAAGATGATGCAGAGTTTATTCCATTGATGACTCCTGAAGATGAAGAAGAAATAAAAAGAGAAGATTTACCGGAGGTTTTACCGATTTTACCTTTGCGTAACACCGTATTATTTCCTGGAGTAGTTATTCCGATTACTGCCGGAAGAGATAGATCTATCGCCTTGATAAAAGCTGCCAACAATGGAAATAAAACCATTGGAGTTGTAGCACAAAAAGATGCAAAAATTGAAAATCCTAAACCGGATGACTTAAATCGTTTGGGGGTTGTGGCCAAAATATTAAGGGTTTTAAAAATGCCTGATGGCAACACCACAGTGATTATTCAAGGAAAAAAACGCTTTCAGATTGATGAAATTATTTCTGAAAATCCTTATTTGGAAGCAAAAGTTTCTGAAGTAGAAGAAGTCAGACCGGCTAATAGTGACGAAGAATTTTTAGCGGTGATTGATTCTATCAAAGAAGCTTCTTTAAAAATCATTAAAGAAAGTCCTAATATTCCATCTGAAGCCTCTTTTGCCATAAAAAACATTGAAAGCAATTCTTTCTTAATCAATTTTGTGGCTTCCAATATGAACTTGGCGGTTAAAGAAAAACAGGAATTATTAGCGATTAACGATTTGCATGAACGCGCTTTAAAAACCTTGAAATTCATCAACTTAGAACTAAAAAAACTGGAATTAAGAATGGATATCCAATCCAAAGTTCAAAGTGATATGAGTCAGCAACAGCGTGAATATTTTCTTCATCAGCAAATGAAAACCATTCAAGAAGAATTGGGAGGCGTTTCCAGTGAAGGAGAAATTCAAGAGTTTAGAGAAAGAGCAAAATCTAAAAAATGGGATGAAGAAATAAAAAAGCATTTTGAAAAGGAATTGGCAAAAATGCAACGCATGAATCCTCAGGTTGCTGAGTTTTCTATCCAAAGAAATTACTTGGATTTATTTTTAGATCTCCCTTGGAATGAATTCAGCAAAGATAAATTTGATTTAAAACGTGCTCAAAAAGTTCTTGACACAGATCATTATGGTTTAGAAGAAGTTAAGAAAAGAATTATAGAATATTTGGCGGTTTTAAAACTCAGAAATGATATGAAATCTCCTATTCTTTGTCTTTATGGACCTCCGGGAGTTGGAAAAACTTCTTTAGGAAGAAGTATTGCAAAGAGTTTAGGTCGAGAATATGTCAGAATTTCTTTGGGAGGCTTACGCGATGAAGCTGAAATCCGCGGACACCGAAAAACTTATATCGGAGCTATGCCGGGAAGAATTATTCAGAGTTTGAAAAAAGCCGGTACCAGCAATCCTGTTTTTGTATTGGATGAAATCGATAAAGTCAGCAGTGGTCATCAAGGAGATCCCGCTTCTGCCCTATTAGAAGTTTTAGATCCGGAACAAAATGATGAATTCCACGATAACTTTTTAGAAGTTGGTTTTGATTTGTCTAAAGTGATGTTTGTAGCAACTGCAAACTCTTTAAACACTATTCAACCTGCTTTGAGAGATCGTATGGAAATCATCAATATGACAGGATATACAATTGAAGAAAAAGTGCAAATTGCCAAAAGACATTTGCTGCCAAAACAAATTAAAGAACACGGAATCAAGAAAAAAGATATCCAATTAAACGACAAACAAATTGAATTTGTAGTAGAAGGATATACAAGAGAATCCGGAGTTAGGGGCTTGGAAAAACAAATTGCAAAGTTGGTGAGATTTGTGGCAAAAAGCATTGTGATGGAAGAAGAATATAATATCAAACTCACCAATGAAGATATTATCAAAATCTTAGGTCCGGCTCGCGAACGCGGAAAATACGAAAGCAATGAAGTTGCCGGAGTGGTAACCGGTTTGGCGTGGACTTCTGTAGGAGGAGATATTTTATTTATCGAATCCATTCTTTCTAAAGGAAAAGGAAAACTGAGCATCACCGGAAATCTTGGAAAAGTAATGAAAGAATCTGCTACCATTGCTTTAGAATATATCAAAGCAAATGCAGAAGAATTTAACATCAATCCGGATGTTTTCAGCAGATATAATGTTCACATTCACGTTCCTGAAGGGGCAACACCAAAAGATGGACCAAGTGCAGGAATTACGATGTTGACTTCTTTGGTTTCTTTATTTACACAAAGAAAAGTAAAGAAAAGTATTGCGATGACCGGAGAAATCACTTTAAGAGGAAAAGTGCTTCCGGTGGGAGGTATAAAAGAAAAAATCTTAGCCGCCAAACGCGCGAAAATCAAGGAAATTATTCTTTGTGAAGAAAACAGAAAAGATGTTGAAGAAATTAAAAAAGAATATTTAAAAGGACTTAAATTCCATTATGTAACAGATATGAAAGAAGTTTTAGATAAAGCAATTTTAAAATCTAAAGTAAAAAATGCGAAAAAACTTTAATTCATAAATTCATTTTTATAAAAATCGCTTTGCAGAACAATTCTGTAAAGCGTTTTTTTTGTAGCTTACTTCTTAAAAGAAGAAATAATTCCTAATTATGAAAAAAGAAGTAAATTTTGAAGATATAGCACCGGCAATTAAAGCTTTTCAACAGAATTACAATCCAAAAATAAGTTTTGAAAAAAATGTTGAAAGCACTTCTTTTGAAATAACAGAATTTCAAGAATTGTTTAAAAAATGGGCAAATATTTCTGCGGAAAAGTTCTTTAAACACCTCAACTCCATTACTTTTAAAAACACTTCTTCTGGTAAACATCCCAACTTATTTTCCAGTATTTCCAAAAAAGATTTTTCTGATAAAAAAATTGTGTTTCATGATTTTATAAATCTTCACTCCCTAACTTCTGAAGAATATAAAAATGCAGAAAAAAACTTGTTGATTAATTACAGTTTTTCTTCCGGTATTTTTGGAAATATTCTGCTGGCTTCAACCGCTAAAGGAATTTGTTATTTAGCTTTTTATGAAAATCAAGAAAAAGCGATAAATACTTTAATAGAAAATTTCCCCCATGCTGACTTTCAAGAAAAAACAGATAATTTTCAACAAAATGCTTTACTTTTTTTTCAAGAAGATTGGAAAAATCTCAAAAAAATAGATTTACATATAAAAGGAACAGCTTTTCAGTTTAAAGTTTGGAAGGAATTATTAAAAATTCCGGTAGGAGAACTTTCCACTTATGGAAAAATCGCAAAGAAAATTCAAAATCCAAAAGCTTTTAGAGCAGTCGGAACAGCTATTGGCAGCAATGCTGTTGCTTATTTAATTCCTTGTCATCGCGTTGTTCAGCAATCGGGAAAAATTGGAGGATATAAATGGGATTCAATAAGAAAAACAGCTATTATTGGCTGGGAAGGTATAAAACATTTTCAAAACTAATTTTTTAAGTATTTTTATTTAATGTATAACTCAAAAAAAATTCTCTTTGGATTCATAATTTTTCTTTTGATAAATTTTTCTTCAAAAGCCCAACAAAAAAACTCTTCTGTAAAAGTAATTGGAGAAATGAAAAATGTGATGTGGAAAGGAGAGTTACAAGGAAATATAAATTTAGATACCATTGCTGACAATTCAAACTTATATGGTCTTGGTCCGGTGGAATATCTAACCGGAGAAGTTTTAATTATAGAAGGAAAAGCTTATCAAGCTACTGTGGTTTCTAACACGGAAATGAAAGTTGAAGAAACCTATAAGATTAAAGCTCCTTTTTTTGGTTATTCCGCTATTGCTGAATGGGAAGAGAGAATTTTACCTGATAATATTCAAACTATTTCTGATTTGGAATCCTATCTTGACAAAATCACTAAATCTGCGGTAAGACCTTTTATGTTTAAGCTTTCCGGAAAGGTAAAAAAAGCTAAAATCCATATTGTAAATCTTCCAGAAAACACAAAAGTCAGTTCTCCAAAAGAAGCACATGAAGGACAAGTTGATTATTTTTTAAAAGATGAAAAAGTAGATATAGTTGGTTTTTTCT
>JAJYSY010000017.1 GCA_021793375.1 Bacteroidota bacterium
ACCTGAAGTTTTTGATATGTTGAATGGAAAAATTGACTTTGGACAAAATGTAAGGGTTTTCCCTATTTCAAACTGGACAGAATTAGATGTTTGGAATTATATCAGAAAAGAAAACATTGAAATTCCCTCCATTTACTTTGCACATAAAAGAAAAGTTTTTGAGAGAGATGGATTAATTTGGACAGCAAACGATAAGGTTGTTTATCGTGAAGAAGATGAAATTGTTACAGAAAAAATTGTTCGTTTCAGAACAGTAGGAGATATGAGTTGCACAGCAGCTGTTGAATCCATGGCTTTTGATATAAATCAAGTGATAGAAGAAATCAAAAACTCTAATTTATCGGAAAGAGGAGCAAGAATAGATGATAAACGCTCTGAAGCCGCTATGGAAACCAGAAAACAACAAGGATATTTCTGATTTGTTCACTAAAATAATTTTTTACAAATGCAAGAAAATAATATTTTAAAAATTAGTACTTCCGGAAGTGTAGATGATGGAAAATCTACCTTAATTGGAAGAATCTTATACGATACAAATTCATTAAAAAGAGATCAGCTTGAAGCAATAGAAAAAAACAGCAAACAAAAAGGTTATGATTATTTAGATTTCTCTTTGGCAACAGACGGATTGGTTGCAGAAAGAAAACAAGGAATTACAATTGATGTAGCTCATATTTATTTCTCAACAGAAAAACGTTCTTTTATTATTGCTGATACGCCCGGTCATAAAGAATATACTCGAAATATGATTACCGGAACATCTAATTCAGAAATCTCTCTAATATTAATTGATGCCCGAAATGGAGTTATTGAACAAACCAAAAGACATTTCTTTATAAACAATCTTTTACGTCTTGAAAACATAGTAGTTGTTGTCAATAAAATGGATTTAATCAATTATGATGAAAATAAATTTCATAAAATTGTGGAAGATTTTATGAAGCTGACAGAATTAGCTTCTTATAAAACACAGAAAATACACTTTATTCCCATCAGTGCTTTACACGGAGAAAACGTAGTGGAATCATCTGAAAAATTAAGTTGGTATAAAGGCAAAACTTTATTGCAGTTTTTAGAAGAAATTCAAATCCAACCTTCAAAAACCAACCAAAGCAGATTTCAAATTCAAAATGTAATTCGCCCAAAAACAGAAAAATATCATGATTTTAGAGGGTATGCAGGAAAATTAAAAGGAGGAGAATTAAAAGTAGGAGATAAAATTACAGTTCTTCCTTCTCAAACCAATTCAAAAATCAAAGATATTTATTTTTATAATCAGACCTATAAAAAAGCTCATCCGGGATCTTCTATCACCATAACTTTAGAAGATGATGTGCAAATAGACAGAGGAGATATGATTGTAAAACAAGATGAATTACCGCTCGAATCAAAACAAATAAAAGCAGTTGTTTGTTGGATGAATCAAGCTCCACTTGAGAAAAATAGTTTTTATTGGTTGCAACATGGGGTAAAAACCGTAAAATCAAAAATAACTGATATAAACTCAAAAATTGATATAGATCAAATGGGGAAAGAACAACAAACCGAGAATCTCAAACTTAATGATTTAGGTCAAATTGAATTGAGGTTGGCTCAACCTTTATATTTTGATGACTTTAAAAAAAATAAAGATTTGGGAAGTTTTATATTGATTGATATGAAAAGTAATACCACTGCAGGAGTAGGATTTTTTCAAGAAAACACTCTTCCGGTAAAATAAAACACCGGAAGAGTTTCTCTAATAATTAAAGATTTTTTAAAACAACACTCAACTGATGTTGAACTTCTTCAGCAATGGGTTTTACTTTTTCATTTTTTACTGCTTGCATTGCTTTTAAAGGATTCATTGCAGAAACTTCAACATTTCCATCTCCTAAATCTCTCAGCGTTACATTACAAGGAAGTAAAGTGCTGATATGAGGTTCAACAGAAATAATCTTATCTGCATAAACCGGACTACAAGCGCCTAAAATAAGATGAGGCAAATATTCCTTATTCAACTTTTTCTTCATAGTTTTTTGAATGTCAATTTCTGTAAGCACACCAAAACCTACTTTTTTTAACTCTTCCTCAACTTTTGGACGCAATTTTTCTACCGTGGTGTTTGCTATAATTTTTGATTGATAATAATTCATAATTTAAAATGTTTTATCCGTAATTCTAATATTTAAAATTAAGAAAACCATATTTGGCTTATCGTAACTTTTGTTACACATAACGATTTGATTATTTTTTCAATCGAATTAAATTGCTTATATTATATAGTCGATTAAGAAGAGGTGAAAAATTATGATACAAAAAATAGAAACAGAAAAACTACCCATAAAACTTTGGTTGAAAGACTTGGAGGAAGGAGCTTTACAACAAGCTAAAGATTTGGCAAATTTACCTATTGCTTTTAGACATATTGCCATAATGCCGGATTCTCATCAAGGATATGGAATGCCAATCGGTGGGATTTTAGCTACAAAAGATGCAATTATTCCCAATGCAGTTGGCGTAGATATTGGTTGTGGAATGTGTTCTTTAAGAACCAATCTCAAAGAAATTGACAGAGATGATTTAAAGAAAATATTAGGAAAAACCAGAAAAACTATTCCGGTGGGATTTAAACATCATAAACAAGCGCAAGAGGAATCTTGGATGCCGAATATAGACAGGAAAAACTTACCTATTGTTAATCAACAATATGAAAAAGGAAGATACCAAGTGGGAACTTTAGGAGGAGGAAATCACTTTGTGGAAATCCAAAAAGGTTCAGACGGATATATTTGGATAATGGTGCATTCCGGATCAAGAAATATTGGTTATACCGTGGCAAATCATTACCACAAAAAAGCAGTGGAAGAAACCAAAAAAAGAGGAGATAAAAATGTTCCAAAAGATTTATCTTATTTTGAAAGAGGATCTGAAAACTTTGATAATTATCTCAATGAAATGAATTATTGTATTGAATTTGCTTTGCAAAACAGAAAACTGATGATGGAAAGAGTAAAGAAAGCCTTTCAAGAAGTTTTTCCGAAAGTAGAATTTTCTCACTTCATCAATAAACCACATAATTTTGCAGCAGTAGAAGAACATTTTGGAGAAAAATTAATCGTTCACAGAAAAGGAGCCACGCGAGCAGAAAAAGAAGAGTGGGGAATGATTCCCGGTTCGCAAGGAACAAAATCTTATTTGGTGAAAGGAAAAGGAAATCCACTGTCTTTTAACTCTTGTTCGCATGGCGCAGGACGAGTGATGAGCAGAGCAAAAGCCAGAAAAACATTAAGCCTTAAAGAAGAAGTTGCACAGTTGAAAAAACAAGGAGTTTTGCATGCCTTAAGACATAAAAAAGATTTAGATGAAGCTCCGAGTTCTTATAAAAATATTGAAGAAGTAATGTCTCAGCAAAAAGATTTAATTTCCATAGAAGTGGAATTACAACCTTTGGCAGTGATGAAAGCTTAAGTTTTTTTGAATAAATTATTTTCCCTTTAAAACAATTGATAAATTTGTTTTGAAGGGATTTTTTTATAAAAAAACACTTGCTTTTTAAAGCTTCAACTTTAAAATCATTTGCTTTTTTATATCTTCGTTTTTATGAAAGTTGATCGTCTTCAAACTCCGGTAGATTACCTCAAAGGTGTAGGCCCAAATCGTGCAGATTTGCTGAGAAAAGAATTGGGAATCCATACTTATCAAGATTTGTTGAATCTTTTTCCCAATCGATATATCGACAGGACAAAGTATTACAAAATCAGAGAATTACAACAAACTTCTGCTGAAGTACAAATTGTTGGAAAAATTATTCATCTAAAAACCATAGGACAAAAAAGAGGAAAACGCTTGGTGGCAACTTTTATGGATGACACCGGAAAAATGGAATTGGTTTGGTTTAGAGGACATAAATGGATTGCAGAAAGTTTAAAAATAAATGAACCTTATGTAATTTTTGGAAAACTAAACTTTTTTAATGGTGTTTTTAGTATGCCCCACCCGGATATGGAATTACTAAAAGATCATAAATCCGGAATTCAACAGGTTTTACAACCTGTTTATCCTTCTACAGAAAAACTGAGCAAAAAAATCAGCAATAAAAGCATTATAAAAATTATGCAAAATGCTTTTATGGAAAGCAAAAATTCTTTTTATGAAACTTTGCCGGATTCCATCAGAAAACAATATAAGTTGATTTCCAGAGCTGAAGCGATGTTTAATATTCATTTTCCGCAATCTACAGCATTATTAAAAAAAGCAGAAAGCAGATTAAAATTTGAAGAACTTTTTTATTTACAACTTCAACTGATTCGAAAAAATATTTTACGAAAGCAAAAAATAAAAGGATATGCTTTTGAAAAAGTAGGAGGTTTTTTTAATGATTTTTATAAAAATCATCTTCCTTTTGAATTGACAAATGCTCAAAAACGGGTGATTAAAGAAATCAGAAAAGATTTGGGCAGCGGTGCACAAATGAACAGATTATTGCAAGGAGATGTAGGTTCAGGAAAAACTATTGTGGCTTTTATGACTTGTTTGTTGGCAATAGACAACGGATTTCAAGCTTGTATAATGGCACCCACAGAGATTTTGGCAATTCAGCATTATAACGGATTAAAAGAATATGGAGATGCTTTGGGAATAAAACTGAGTTTGCTCACCGGATCTACAAAAAAATCTGACAGAAAAATTCTGCATGAAAATTTAAGAGAAGGAGAAATAAACATTTTAATTGGAACTCATGCGTTGATTGAAGACAAAGTTGTTTTTAAAAACTTAGGCTTGGCAATTATTGATGAACAACACCGTTTTGGCGTAGCCCAAAGAGCAAAACTGTGGAAGAAAAATAATTTACCTCCCAATGTTTTGGTGATGACGGCAACACCCATTCCCAGAACATTAGCCATGAGTTTGTATGGAGATTTGGATATTTCTGTGATAGATGAATTACCACCGGGAAGAAAACCCATAAAAACAGTTCATCGTTATGACAAAAACAGATTAAAAGTACAAGCTTTTATGCGAGAAGAAATCGCTAAAGGCAGACAAATCTATATTGTTTATCCATTAATTGAAGAAAGTCAAATGATGGATTACAAAGATTTACAAGATGGATATGAAAGCATTTCAAGAGATTTTCCAAAACCGGAATATCAAGTTTCTGTGGTTCATGGAAAAATGAAGCCTGCCGACAAGGATTTTGAAATGGATAGATTTGCCCAAGGGAAAACCCAGATTATGGTAGCCACAACAGTAATAGAAGTAGGCGTGAATGTTCCCAATGCAAGTGTGATGATTATAGAAAGTGCAGAAAGATTTGGTTTGTCGCAACTTCATCAATTAAGAGGAAGGGTAGGAAGAGGAGCAGAGCAGAGTTATTGTATTTTGATGACAAGTCATAAATTATCTAAAGACAGTCAAACCAGAATTCAAACTATGACATCTACCAATGATGGCTTTAAAATTGCAGAAGTAGATTTAAAACTCCGCGGTCCCGGAGATATTATGGGAACACAACAAAGCGGAGTGTTGAATTTGAAAATCGCAGATATCGTAACAGATAATGCAATTTTAAAAGCTGCCCGACAATATGCTCATCATATTTTAAAAATAGATCCAAATCTTCAAAAACCAGAACATCATATGGTAAATCACACCTATAGTATGTTAGTAAAACACAAAAATATCTGGAATTATATCAGCTAAAAAAAACCTGAAAATTTTGAAGTTTTCAGGTTTTTAAATTCTTTATTTCTTTTCTTCTTTGTTGAAATAAACCAAATAATAATACATTTCTCTTTCCGGATCCCAACCTTTTTCAATGAATTTTTCTGCACTTTCAGGATTTACAAAATCTAATTTTATTTGAACATTGGTATCTAAATTAATCACACTTTTAATCTTTTTTCGTGCTGCGCTCACCGCTGTGTTTGAAACGGGAAATTGCGTGAGATCTTCAATCTTAAATTTTGGAGCTTTATCAGCTTTATAATGATGAAATTCTGGAATTAAATCAGGATTATCAATAACTTCATTTAAAAATTTCGACTCTTCAAAATTATCATTTTGTGCAAAATGATTTACAGCTCTGTTCATAAAAAGAACTTCTTGCTGTTTGTCTTCTGCAGGAAAAACAACATCTTTAGCAAAATTCTGACAAAATTTTAAATAACTTTTTGTGTTGAAATTTTCATCTGCAAAAACATCAACTCCTAAAAAGTTTTCTAACCAATATTTGGTGTCATACTTATTGGAATCAACAGACAAAACTTTATAACCATCATCTTTATTGGTATTAAAAATCATAGCTCCTTTATCCAGTTTATTAAGATTTACGCCTTGCTGCAAAAGAATATCTAAATTGTTTTCTTTTTCTCTAAACTGTAAAAAATCATGTTTTAACTCTGATTTGAAAATTCCCAAAGCTTGTGTACTTTCATTATCGATTAAAATATTTTCAAAAAATACCACATAAACTTCTCCGGACTTGATGTGCGGATGTTGAGATTCATCAAAAAGTAAACGCGCTATTTTTTGAGAATTCTCATGTGCTCGATTTGGATTGTTGAAAGTAGCATTTGCTAAATTATACAACTCATGAAATTCTAAATCCGTTTCATGAACAAACTGATAATAGTTTTCTTCTTTATCTCGAAAAGGTTTTAAAAAATATTCTTTTAATAAAGCATGAAGTTCATCATTAACCGGATAAGCTTCTTCAGAAATAAAAATTCCTTCATTTCTACTTTTATTACCCACTCGGTGAACAGATAAAGACTCAATTTGTGCAGGATGCAGATTCAACATAGTTTATAAATATTACTTCTTTTAAGAAAATGCAAATTTAAGGAATTCAAAACGATGTTTTAAAAGACTTCAAGAAATTATTTATCCACATAAAAAGCTTGTTTTTAGCTGTTGTTTTAAATGTTTTTGTGATTTGAAGTGATTCTTTAATTAAAAAATATTAAATTTAAATTTTAAGATATAATATGAAGGCGTTTTTTTTACTCACAGGAATTTTGTTGTTTTTCCAAGTAAATAGTCAAAATCTATTAGAAGAAACTTTTAAAGGTTGTGATACAGAAAAATTTGTAATCGAAAGCGATTCGATTAGTATTCATCCTATTGAGGATTTTTTAGATGTTTTTTCAGAAAATATAGATATTGAAATTATTAAAGAAATCCAAGGAGTTCTTTTTCTTCAAATATTAGTAGATAAAGAAGGAAAATCTTGTTTGATAAGTGTAGATAATCAAACTAATGTTCCCACAAATCAACTTTATTTAAAAGAAATGGTTGATGAAAGATTATTTTGGCAAAGACCCAAAGAAAAGATTTCTGTAATGTTTGGTTTAAACTTTCAGGATGAATTTGTTAATTATGTAAGAGTAGGATTAGATGCAAACAAAGGATTTCATCCTATAGAAGAATAAAATTAAAATCTATTAACTCTCATCAAAACAGCATATTAAAGAAATAATAGTATTTCTTTCATTTAAAAAAAGAAAAATTTGCTTTTAAAATTTTAGAAAAGCTATAAATTTGCTTGAAATAATTACCAAAAAATGGGAGCAAAATTTTACAAAAAATTAAAAGATGGCAATAAAGCCTGGGTAAAAGATAAAACAGATAATGATCCTGAGTTTTTTAAAAGATTAGCCAAAGAACAACGTCCTCCAGCTTTTATAATTGGTTGTGCAGATAGTCGTGTTCCGGTTACAGACGTGATTGGAGCAGATGCAGGAGAGCTTTTTGTGCAGAGAAACATCGCTAATATGGTAGTGCATTCTGATATGAATATGTTGAGTGTATTGGAATTTGCTGTAAATGTTTTAAACGTTCCACATATTATTGTTTGCGGACATTATGGTTGTGGTGGAGTCAAAGCAGCAATGGACAGCAATGTAGTGGGGTTGATAGACAATTGGCTGGGACACATCAAAGATGTTTTTAGAATTCATGAAAAAGAAATAAAAAGCATTGAAGATCCTAAACTGAGATATGCACGTTGTGTAGAATTAAACGTAAAAGAACAAGTTTATAATTTAGGAACCACAAAAATAGTTCAAAATGCTTGGCGACAAGGAAAAGAATTAAAAATACACGGATGGGTGTATGACTTAGAAACCGGATTAATCAATGATTTAGGAATAGATTTAGGAAGTCAAAACGATATTAGTGATATTTATAGATTTAAATTTTAAAAATATTTTAAAGTGAAAATCAAAAAATGGGATTGACTAAAATTATTAAAAAAGTTAATCCCATTTTTTATTATAGATATTCCCTTATTTTTGTAGATTAAATTTAAAATATGAGTCAAGAAAAACCATTGATTTTAGTAACTAATGACGATGGAATAACCGCTCCGGGAATTCGTCATTTAGTGAAATTGATGAAAGAAATAGGAGATGTAGTAGTTGTAGCACCGGATAGCCCGCAAAGTGGAATGGGACACGCCATTACTGTTGAAAATTTATTGTATTGTGATCCGGTGGATTTACCAAAAAATGTAAAACATAAAGCTTATAGCTGTTCAGGAACTCCGGTGGATTGTGTAAAAATTGCTTGCAGAAAAATTCTTGATCGCATGCCTGATATTTGTGTAAGCGGAATAAATCACGGTTCAAATTCAGCGATTAATGTTATTTATTCCGGAACTATGAGCGCAGCTGTAGAAGCAGGAACAAACGGAATTCCCGCCATAGGATTTTCTTTATTGGATTATAGTTGGGATGCAGATTTTGAACATACTTCAGAGTATGTAAAAAGCATTACGCGTTCAGTATTGAAAAACGGTTTGCCAAAAGGAGTAGTTTTAAATGTTAATATTCCAAAAAAATCTGAAGAAGGAATCAGAGGAATGAAAGTTTGCCGACAAGCAAAAGCACATTGGAAAGAAGATTTTATCAACAGAACAAATCCAAGAGGAAGAGATTATTTTTGGCCGGTAGGAGAATTTGTCAATGAAGAAAAAAACGGAAAAGACACAGATGAATATGCTTTAAGTCAAGGCTATATTTCTATAGTCCCCGTCCAATTTGATATGACAGCTCACAATGCAATCGAAGGATTAAAAGCTTGGAATATTGAATCATAAAATTCATAAAACATTAAAAGATGAGCGAACTTGATAAAAATCATAAAAAAACTCCAAGGAAAGGACCTCCGGAACATTTATACAGCAAAAAGAAAATTGTTGCAGAAGTATTAATCGGTTTTGGCGTAACCATTTTATGTAATCTTGCCGGAATTTATTTTGTAACAGAGTTTTCTGATTATGAAACTATGGATTTCTTAAAAGAAAGCGTTAGAAATGGCAGTATTTCAAGTGTAATTGCTTTAGGTGCTTTAATGGATTTCTTAGCGTTTTTTGTTTTTCTCAAAAAAGGACAATTCTATCGAGTTCGAGGAGTTTTAATGGGAGTTATTGCAGCAGCATTTGTTGTATTATATTTTAAAATGAATTAAAAAACAACCCTGATTTTACATAAAGAATTATGAAATACTATCTGATTGCCGGCGAAGCTTCCGGAGATTTACACGGTTCAAATCTGATGAAAGCTTTATTGAAAAAAGATCCTAAAGCAGAATTCAGATTTTGGGGCGGCGATCTGATGGCAGAAATAGGAGGAAAACCCGTGAAGCATTATAAAGAGTTAGCTTTTATGGGTTTTTTAGAAGTTGTTTTAAATCTAAGAACTATTCTGAAAAATATAAAACTCTGTAAAAATGATATCGAAAATTATCAACCCGATGTAATTATATTTATCGATTACCCCGGATTTAATTTCCGAATCGCAAAATGGGCAAAAACAAAAGGATATAAAACACATTATTATATCTCTCCACAAATTTGGGCTTGGAAAGAAAACAGAATAAAAGCCATCAAAAGAGATGTAGAAGAAATGTATGTAATTCTACCTTTTGAAAAAGAATTTTATGAAGAAAAACATCATTTTCCGGTAAATTTTGTAGGACATCCACTTTTAGATGTTATTGAAAATTATCAAAGTATTTCTTTTGAAAATTTCATTCAAAAATATCAGCTTGAAAATAAACCTATTATAGCTTTATTGCCCGGGAGCAGACATCAAGAAATCACAAAAATGCTTTCTACCATGCTGAAAATGCCGAAACAATTTCCGGATTATCAGTTTGTAATCGCCGGCGCACCAAGTCAAGACAAAGAATTTTATCAACCATTTATCAAAAAAGACAATGTACATTTGGTAATGAATGATACTTATGCTTTGTTAGATGTTGCACACGCTGCTTTGGTAACTTCCGGAACAGCAACTTTAGAAACTGCTTTGTTTAATGTTCCAGAAGTAGTTTGTTATAAAGGAAATTGGGTTTCTTATCAGATTGCAAAACGCGTAATTAAATTAGATTTTATCTCTTTGGTCAATCTAATTATGGATAGAGAAGTGGTAAAAGAATTAATCCAAGAAGAATTTAATGCTAAAAATTTAAAAGCTGAATTGCAGAAAATCCTCAATTCTTCACAAAGAGAAAAAATATTTGAAGATTATAAAAAATTACGTAAAAAATTAGGCGGAGGCGGAGCCAGTAAAAAAACAGCTGAAATTATTTATCAAAAGATAAAAGCTTAAAAAACTTATTTCTTTCTATGTAATAATCTTGTCAGTTTTATGGACAAATCTGTCAAAATGATTTTTGAATTTCCATTTCTTTCAATATGATAAAGAGCAGATTCTAATTCTTGGGTAATTTCCATAATATTATTTCCGTGAATAAACGGAGCGAAATTTTCCAATTTAAAGTTGTTGGCTGTTGGTTGAAGATAAACCAAAGTATCTGCTTTATAGTTTTTTAATAAAGCTTGACGCATAAAATCTAAACAATAAGACAAAAATCTTTTTTGTGTTTCTCTTCCTGTTTTAGAAATTTCATCTGCCCAAGCAATTAATTTTAAGATTGCCGCTTTGTTTCCTCTTGCTCTAAAAGCAGTTCTTACCCAATCAATAAACCAATCTTCAAACTTTTCTTCTCCTTGATTTTGATTTAAAATCTGAATTGCTTTAGCATAATTTCCATCAGCTTGAAAAGCTATTTTTTGCGCTTCTTCTTCCTGGCAATTAAACTTAGTTTTTAAAGCATTTTTTATGTCATTTTCACCAAGAGGAGGAAAATTAAGTTGTTGACAACGCGATCTGATGGTTTGTAAAATCTGTCTTTCATCTTCTGTAATTAAGATAAAAACAGTTTTCTGCGGAGGTTCTTCAATCAGTTTTAATAAATAATTCGAGGTTCGGATATTCATGGTTTCCGCATGCCATATAATCATGATTTTAAAACCACCTTCAAAAGATTTTAAAGCCAAAGTTTGTGCAATATCTTTTGCATCTTCAATTCCGATTTTTCCTTGTTTATTGCTAATTCCTAAACTTTGATACCAATCATATAAACTTCCGTAAGGATTTTCTAATACAAATGTTCTCCATTCTTCTAAAAAATCTAAAGCACGTGCTTTGCTGGTTACTCTTTTATTGTTGGCAGAAGGAAAACAAAAATGTAAATCCGGATGAATTAATTTATCAAACTTTTTTTCGCAAGCAGTTTTAGCATTTTCTCCTCTTTTTTCTGCTGATTTACAAAGAATATAACGTGCATAAGCCACTGCCATTGGTAAGGTTCCACTACCATGAGAACCAACAAAAAGCTGAGCATGAGGAATTCGCCCTCGATCTGCTGTGGTGGTCAAATGGTCTTTTATATGATCTAATCCTAAAATTTTTGAAAATAACATAGCGCACGAAAGTAATTAATTTTGTATTATTATGGCCGATTATAAAAAATAAAATTTAAAGATAATTTTTTCCATAATAACAACTTATGAAAACGCTTTCCGATTACAATTTTAAGAATAAAAAAGCCTTGATTCGTGTAGATTTTAATGTTCCGCTAAACGATAATTTTGAAGTTACGGATGACACCAGGATTAAAGCAGCAAAACCCACTATAGAAAAAATCATAAAAGATGGTGGAGCTGTTGTTTTAATGTCGCACTTGGGCAGACCCAAAGGAAAAGAAGAGAAATTTTCTTTGCAACATATTCTTTCTAAAGTAGAAGAAATTTTAGGACAAAAAGTAAAGTTTTCAGCAGATTGTATTGGAGAAGAAGCCATAGAAAAATCTAAAAATTTAAAATCCGGAGAAATTCTATTGTTAGAAAATTTACGTTTTCACGCTGAAGAAAAAGAAGGCGATCAGAATTTTGCAAAAGAATTGGCAAAACACGGAGATATTTATGTCAATGATGCATTTGGAACCGCACATAGAGCACATGCTTCTACCGCAATTATTGCAGATTTTTTTCAAGAAAAATGCTTTGGAAATCTGTTGGCTAAAGAAATTAATAACTTAGATAAGGTTTTAAATTCCAAAGAAAAACCGGTTACCGCTATTTTGGGAGGAGCAAAAGTTTCTTCTAAAATCACAGTGATAGAAAGTATCTTAGATAAAATTGACAATTTAATTATTGGTGGAGGCATGATTTTCACTTTCATCAAAGCACAAGGAGGAAACATAGGAAATTCTTTGGTGGAATCAGAATATGAAAAAACAGCTTTAACTATTTTGCAAAAAGCAAAAGATAAAAATGTAAAAGTTTATTTACCAATAGATTGTATTGTGGCAGATAAATTTGCTGCCGATGCAAATTCACATGTAGAAGAAGTAGATAAAATTTCTGAACCTTGGATGGGATTAGATATAGGACCGGAATCGATTAAAAACTTTGCTGAGGTCATTAAAAATTCTAAAATTTTACTTTGGAACGGACCTATGGGGGTTTTTGAATTTGATAATTTTTCCGGAGGAACAAAAGCTATTGGTTTGGCAGTAGCTGAAGCCACTAAAAACGGAGCTTATTCTTTAGTGGGCGGCGGAGACAGTGTTGCTGCAGCTAAGAAATTTGGAATGGAAGATAAAGTGAGCTATATCTCTACCGGAGGAGGGGCAATGCTTGAAATGTTGGAAGGAAAAACCTTGCCGGGAATTGCTGCTATTCAAAAATAAAAAATCAATAAAATGATTAAAAAAAGCTTTTCAGTTGGATTGTTTTTTCTGTTGAGTTGTGGATTATTTTCGCAAGAAAATATAATTTCAGATTCGCTGAATATAAATTTAGCAAAAGAAATAAAAGATACAGTTGATACAGATTTTGATTTTCCCGATTTAGAAAGTGTAGATGGAAAAAGCTTGACAGATTATGAACTGAGTCAACGTATAGATTCCATCTGGCAAGCAGAATTAACCAATTCAGATTTGTATCCGAAAATCAGAGAAAGTGTTTTGGAAATTCCTTATAATACAGATGAGGTTTCTCCGTCTGATTATCAAGAGTTATCTACAGAAGTTTTAAAAGAAAGATTAGCAGCATTAAATGAGCAAACCCCTTTTGAAATCACTTATAATGTAGAATTGGAAAATACTATCAGAAATTATTTAAAAAGAAATAAGAAATCAATGGAAAGATTGATGTCTTTAAGTCTTTATTATTTTCCATTATTTGAAGCAGAATTTGATAAATATGATATTCCTTTGGAATTAAAATACTTAGCAATTGTAGAATCTGCTTTAAATCCGAGGGCGAAATCTCCGGTTGGAGCTACAGGACTTTGGCAATTTATGTTTGCTACAGGAAAAATGCATGGTTTAACCGTGAGCAGTTATGTTGATGAAAGAATGGATCCTGAAAAATCTACCGCTGCCGCTGCAGAATATCTATCAGAATTATATAATATTTTTGGCGATTGGAATTTGGTTTTAGCTTCTTATAATTCCGGGCCGGGAAATGTTTCTCGAGCAATTAGAAGAAGTGGAGGAGAAACAGATTATTGGAAAATGAAAGGATTTCTTCCCAGAGAAACCGCTAATTATGTTCCGGCTTTTATAGCTACACTTTATCTTTTTGAATATGCAGAACAACATGGTTTTGATCCTTATTTACCGGATGTGGTTCATTTTGAAACTGATACGGTAAAAGTAAAACAGCATTTAAAATTTGAACACATTGCAGAAGTAACCGGAGTAGATGAAGATTTATTGATTTTCTTAAATCCTTCTTATAAATTAAACAGAATTCCAAAAGTAGAAGACAAAACTTATACTTTGCGTTTACCGGTGAAAGAAGCCGGTGTTTTTGTGGCCAATGAAAAAGAAATTTATGAAGAGTCAAAAGAATTGCTTGCTCAAGAAAATCCACCCAGATATGAAATAATGCAGCAACGCACAAATTATAGAGTTCAATCCGGAGATTATTTGGGGAAAATCGCAAATAAATTTAAGGTGAGTGTGACCCAAATAAAAAAATGGAATCGTTTAAATACCAATAATATTAGAGCCGGACAAAATTTGGTGATTTATCCAAGAGAGCCTCAAATAGCTTCTTCTTCAAAATCTTCTGTACAAAATAAATCAGGAAATACTTCTTCTCAAAAATACTACACCGTAAAAAGTGGAGATTCGATTTGGAGTATTTCTAAAAAACTTAATGGAGTTTCTGTCAATCAAATTAAAAAATGGAACGGTATTAGTGGTAATCATTTGAAACCAGGAATGCAGTTGAAAATTTCTGAAAGTTAATTTCTAAAAACCCGGCAAAAACAATGAAAAAATCACTTTTATTTTTCTTATCTGTTCTTTTTATTTTTACTTTGAGTTGTAAGGAATCCAAAGAAAAAGATAAAAAATCAAAGCAACGAAAAACCTTAGTTTCTTCATCAGGAAGTATCAATTCTTTATCTATTATTATTGATGATTCTCTTTGGAAAAGTGAAGTAGGAGAAAGCTTAAGAGCTGTTTTAACAAAACCGGTTACCGGACTTCCACAAGAAGAACCACTTTTTTCTTTAAATCATATTCCGCCTGCAGCTTTTTCAGGATTTACAAGAACGCGAAGAATTTTTATAAAAATAGAAGGAAAAGAAAAACCTCACTTTGAAATGGTAAAAGATAGTTTTGCCAGTCCGCAAGTTGGATTTGTTATAGGTGGTCCGGACAGCAAAACAATTATAGATTTGATAGAAGAAAATTCTCATGAAATTATTGCCAATTTCAAAAAAATGGAATCCAAAGCCAATGTGCAGCGTATTTCAAAATCTTTAAAAAGCAGTAAAACTTTAGAAGAAACTTTTGGGTTAAACCTGAAATTTCCTTCTGTTTACAGATATGCAGTTGAAAAAGAGGACTTCATTTGGATCAGAAAAGATATTTCTCATGGAAGTATGGAAATTCTGGTTTATGAAGTTCCTTTAGAAGTTATAGACAAAGATTCTAATGCGGTAAAAAATATTATAGAAATGCGAGATTCTATTGGTGAGAAATATATTCCCGGACCACAAGAAGGCAGCTATATGATAACAGAAAAAGCTTATTCTCCTTATTTATATGAAACTAAAATAGATGGGAAATTCACTTATTTAACCAAAGGAACTTGGGAAGTTGAAGGCGCATGGATGGCAGGACCTTTTGTGAATTATGCAGTGAGAGATGAAGAAAATAACAGGTATTTAGTTTTAGAAGGATTTGTTTTTAAACCTCAATCTCCTAACAAACGCGATAATATTTTTGAATTACAAGCTATATTTAACTCAGCTAAGATAAAATAAAAATAAAACCGTCTTTGATTAATAAATCAGACGGTTTTGATTTTTAATATTAAAAAAGAATAAGAAAATTATTCCTGTATTTTATCGCTTGAGTTTTCTTCGTCATCTTTGGAGGCGTCTTTAAACTCTTTAATTCCGCTTCCCAATCCGCGCATTAATTCAGGGATTTTTTTACCACCAAACAATAACAGGATAGCAATAACGATTAGAATAATCTGCGGGGCACCTAATACACCTAAGATAATTAATGATTCCATAAAATTACGTTTATAATGGACAAAAATACACATTATAAATTAAATTGCAGTCTCTCTAACAAAAAATCAGTTTAAAAGTAGAAACTTTTATCTTTGCACTTGAAAGAAAATCTATTTTTATAACCGGATTTCAAAATCGGAAGCATACTTTTGAAGTTATGGCAAAAAGGAAAAAGAAAAAAAGAAGAAAAAACATCTTAAAGAAATATAGATTACTCATACTTAATGATGAAACTTTTGAAGAACAAGTCAACTTTAAAATAAGTCCTCTAAATGTATTTGTAATCTTAGGTGTTTCAGCATTATTAACAGTGATTTTTACGGCTTTATTAATTGCTTATACGCCTTTAAAAGAATATATTCCGGGAAATTCTTCAGCAGAATTAAGAAGAGAAGCCACAACTTTAATTTATAAAACTGATTCTTTAGAAAATGTATTGAGTCAAAACAAGCTTTATTTTGAATCTATTCAACGTGTTTTAGTAGGAGATACTTTGACAGATGATGTAGCAACAGATACTTTAAAAACAGAAAAAATTCAAGAAAGTGATGTAGATTTTAATCCGTCGGAAATAGATTTACAATTAAGAAAAGAAGTAGAACAAAAAGAAAAATACAGTGTAGTAAATCCGGCTTTAGATAAATCGGACTATAAACTATTTTCTCCGGCAAAAGGCAGTATAACACAAACTTATGATCCTAAACATCAGCATTTTGGAGTAGATTTAAGTTTGTCTGAAAAAACACCTATAAAAGCTACAGCAGATGGAACAGTTATTTTTGCAGAATGGTCAGCTGAAACAGGTTATGTAGTAATTTTAGAACATAAACACGGATTGATTTCTGTTTATAAACACAATTCTTCTTTAACAAAAAAACAAGGTCAACATGTAAAAGAAGGAGAAGTGATTGCAATGTCAGGAAATACAGGAGAACTAACCACAGGACCACATTTACATTTTGAATTATGGAAAAATGGAAATCCTGTGAATCCAACTGAATTTTTAGAATTTGAATAAAAAATTATGAGTATAAAAACTTTAGGCGCTAAAGTATTTGCCAATATAATTGCTAAAAAGCAAAAACATTGGATGGAAAATCCCATGGAAACACAAAAAAAAGTGTTTGCAGAGTTGATTGAAAAAGCAAAAAACACTGCTTTTGGGAAAGATCATGATTTTAAAAATATAAAAACTCCACAAGAATTTGCAAAAAAAGTTCCGGTAAGAGATTATGAACAATTAAGAAAATATGTAGATCGCATTCGCCAAGGAGAAAAAGATGTGCTTTGGCCGGGAAAACCTTTATATTTTGCCAAAACATCAGGAACAACCAGCGGTGCAAAATATATTCCTTTAACCAAAGAATCTATGCCCACACATATTGATGGCGCAAGAAATGCAATGTTGAATTATATTGCAGAAACCGGGAAATCGGAATTTATTGACGGAAAATTGATTTTTTTACAAGGCAGTCCTGAACTTACAGAAGAAAACGGAATTCCTGTAGGCAGATTATCAGGAATTGCAGCACATTATGTTCCTTCTTATTTGCAGAAAAACAGATTGCCAAGCTGGGAAACCAATTGTATTGAAGATTGGGAACAAAAATTAAATGCCATAATAGAAGAAACCATAAACGAAGATATGACTTTGATTAGTGGAATTCCTTCTTGGGTGCAGATGTATTTTGAAAACTTAGTAGAAAAAACAGGAAAACCTGTAGGAGAAATTTTCCCTAACTTTGACTTGTTTATTTATGGAGGAGTAAATTATGAACCCTATCGAAAAACTTTTAAAAAATTAATAGGTAGAGATGTCCCCAGTATAGAATTATATCCGGCTTCAGAAGGTTTTTTTGCTTTTCAAGATAAACAAGATCAACTTGGAATGCTGTTAAGATTGGATGCGGGAATTTTTTATGAATTTATAAAAGCAGAAGAATTCTTTGAAGAAAATCCAAAAAGATTAACCCTTAAAGAAGTAGAAAAAGGAATAAATTATGTAATGATAATTTCCTCTTCTGCAGGATTATGGGCTTATAATTTGGGAGATACCATTCAATTTACTTCAATAAAACCCTATAGAGTTTTGGTTTCCGGAAGATTAAAACATTTCACTTCTGCATTTGGAGAACATGTAATCGGAAAAGAAGTGGAAACAGCCATGAAAAATACTTTAAGCGAATTGGAAGCAAGTGTAAAAGAGTTTACTGTGGCACCGCAAGCAAATCCGGAAAACGGATTGCCTTATCATGAATGGTTTATTGAATTTGATCAAGAACCGGAAGATTTGGAAAAATTTGCAAAACGTTTAGACTATTTCTTGTGTAAACAAAATACATATTATGATGATTTAATTCAAGGGAAAATACTTCGAACTTTAATCATCACAAAAGTAAAAAAAGAAGGATTTAAAAACTATATGAAATCTATTGGAAAATTAGGAGGACAAAATAAAATACCTCGTTTGGCCAATGATCGAAAAATAGCTAACAAATTAGAAAAATTTAGAAAATAATGAATAAATATAATTTAAATGCAAGAACAAGAGCTCAAGAAAGCACTCATGCTATTGAGCGTTTATATATCACGATGAGGCATTTGTTAAATCGTGGATTTTATAAACCTATGGGAGTTTCAGGACAAGCTTTAAGAGAAGCACTTTTATTTTTAAGACCTGAGATTTACGGCTCCATCGCTGAAGAAAAACTGGAATTAAACGGATTATTATATATTGTAGATCGTTTACCTAAAGGAATAGAAGAATGTAGATTCATCAATTTAACCAGTGCAGAAGGATATAAAAATTCTCATTTCACCCCGATAATTCCACCTAAAAGAAGAAGAAATTGCTATAGAATTGATGAAGAACAAATGAATATTGAAATCACACGCGGACGCTCAGAGATTTATGATATTTTGACACATTTGACTTTCTTGTTCATAGAATCGCAGAAAATTATGCGAACAGTTTTGGTAGATGAAGAAGGAAATACCACTCGAGATTGGAGTAAATTACAAGCAGCCGCAAGCAAAGCAAAATTGAATGAAGTTGAACGAGAAGTAGCTTTAACGCATTTGGCAAATATTCTTGGGCATCCTTTTGATTATCTGAAATTTATCTATCAAAAATTCAGTACTCCGGAAGATGAAGATCGTTTTTTACACCTTATTTATAATATGGGAAAAATGGCGATTGATGAAATCTTAAAAGACAAAAAACGAGTGATTACTTTTACACCAATGCTAAGAGAAAGACTCGGACATCATATTCATGGAGAAATCTGGGCAAATAAAATTAAAAATGTACTGGTGAAAAATAATCTACATAAAAGAAAGATACATATCATCAGTGCGAATATGCACAGTGTGATGAATACTTTGTATGCTCCACTTACTTTTGAAAAAGAAATGAAAGAAAAAGAAGCTTTAAAAGTATATGAAGAATTAAGTGATGTTGCCAATAGCGATAAAAGAGCAAAAATTGAAAAAACCGCTCTTAAAAGAGGAATGTATTACATCCAAGATGAAAGCGGAACAAATATTAATGTACAAGTATTTGATACTGCTAAACTTGAGCATCCTCAAAAACGTTTTGCAGTAAAAAATAAGGCAGAAGCTCCGGTGATTATTGTGATGGATTATGCTTTTGGAGAACAAGCTTATGAAACCATGGATGAACTTTTAAGACCTTTTGGATATAAAAATAAAGAATATAGAATGAATGTGGATTCCATTTCTATTATGGGGAAAGCCGGTATTTTGGATGGAGATAAAGGAGATATTATGATTCCAAATGCTCATTTATTTGAAGGAACAGCAGATAATTATCCGTTTGAAAATGAATTGGATAAAGAAGATTTTAAAGATCAAGATTTAAAAGTTTTTGCCGGACCAATGGTTACAGTTTTAGGAACTTCTCTACAAAACAAAGATGTTTTACAGTTTTTCAGAGATTCCACTTGGGATGTAATCGGTTTGGAAATGGAAGGAGCACATTATCAGAAAGCTATTCAAGCAGCTTCAAAACTTAGAGATAGTATTTCTCCAGAGGTAAAAGTTCGTTATGCATATTATGCCAGTGATAATCCTTTAAAAACAGGAAGCACATTAGCATCCGGAGGTTTAGGAACAACAGGAGTAAAACCTACTTATCTGATTACAGAAAAAATATTAGAACAGATTTTTAGCAACAATTAAACTTAATGTAAATAATTGTTATAATTGTTAAGGTTTTTTCTTTGTAATTTGTTAATTTTGATTTAGTCAATCATACTAATTTACAACCATGAAGAAAAAACTTTCTTTTTTATGCTTTTTATTGTGCAGTTTTACTTTTTATGCACAAGATAATTTAGAAGATCTTTTGACAGCAGGAGTAGAGGATGCACAAACTTTTAGCAGCTCTTATATTGAACCGGCTTCAAAAGCATTAATTCACAGTTCAGCAAATGGTTGGATTCAAGAAGCTCAGGTAAAAAAAATATTGAGATTTGATATTTCTGTGGTGGCAAATATTTCACCGATTAGTAATAATCAGAAATCTTTTACTTTAAATACAGCAGATTATAATTCTTTAAGATTTAAAGATGGAAGCTCCTCTAAAGAAGTAGCTAATATTTTTGGAGAAAACACTTCAGATATTACTATGACGGCAGATATTATAAATGAAAATGGAGATCCGGAAACAATAGAATTTAATCTCCCTCAAGGATTAGGTTCTACAGGAGTAAGTTTTGTTCCCACTGCTTTTTTACATGGAAGAGTAGGAGTTTTTAAAGCAACAGAATTAAAAGTGAGGTTTTTTCCAAAAGTAAAAATGGAAGATGTTTCTTTAGGGATTTTTGGAATAGGAGTTCAGCATGAAATTTCAAAATGGTTTGCAGATAAATTTCCTATCGCAATTTCAGGACTTATAGCTTATAATAATATGGGAGCGAGTTATAAATTTGACGATGATCAAATTGTAGAAGGAGTTGACGCCAAATTTAAACTAAAGCAAAATGCTATGCTTTATCAATTACAAGCTTCTACAAAAATGAAAATCCTTAATTTTTATGGAGGAATTGGTTATATCTCCGGAACTTCCAATTTTGATGTTTTGGGAACTTATGAAATTGTAGGCGGAACACCGGCCACAGAAGGACAAAATGTATTTTATAATCCTATTTCTCTTAAACATAAAGTTTCCGGAATGAGAGGAACACTTGGAGCTAAATTAAAATTAGGATTTTTTAAGTTACATGCAGATTATAGTTTTTCTGAATTCAACACTATAACTGCCGGATTGCATTTTGGAATTTAAATATAATTAATCAAGGATTTTAAATTCGTCTTTATCATTTAAGAACTGGAATTTTCTTCTGGTTTTTCTGAGGTGTTCTTTGCTTAAAGTTAGTGTTTGAGTGAAATCTTTTTCCCAATTATTTGTAGAAATTTTTTCTCCAACAGCATTATAAACAGCAGAATGTCCGTTATAATTATTTTGATTAGGATCTTTTCCAATTCTGTTTATCCCTATTGTATAACAAAGATTTTCTATACTTCTTGCACGAAGCAGAGTATCCCAAGCCAAAATTCTTGTAGCAGGCCAATTTGCACCATAAATTAAAACATCATAATTTTCAGTATTTCTTGCCCATATCGGAAAACGCAAATCATAACAAATCAACGGGCAAATCCGCCAACCTTTATATTCTACAATTAGTTTTTCTGTCCCTGCTGTATATTTTTTGTGTTCTCCTGAAAAAGAAAATAGATGACGTTTATCATAAGTTTTAAAATCTCCATTCGGAAAGACAAAAAATAAACGATTATAATATTTATCGTTTTCTTTGATAATAATACTGCCACAAACCGCTGCATTTTTTAATTCAGCTTGTTTTTTCATCCATTTTAAAGTAGAGTCGTTTTGAGTTTCTGCAATATTTTCCGGATGCATAGAAAATCCGGTAGAAAACATTTCCGGCAAAAGAATTAAATCTGTATTTTCTTTTATAGCCGCTATTTTGTTAGAAAAATGCTGAAGATTTTCAGCTGTATTTTCCCACGACAAAGTTGTTTGTATAAAACTGATATTTAATTTTTCCATAAGGGGAATATAGGAAATTATTTTCAAATTAAAGCTGAATGTAAACATTTACAAACGCTTAAAAACGAAAGTAAACGCAAGCAAGTGTTTATTAACCGAGTTTATAGAGAAGTTGCTCTCATCTTTGTGGTGTTGAATTGAACGAATGATATTCAATAATAACTAAAACTTTTAAATTATGTCAACTTTACGCAACAGAGTACAACTCATCGGAAACTTAGGAAATGATCCTGAAATTATCAATTTAGAATCAGGAAAGAAATTAGCGAAATTTTCTCTTGCCACAAATGATAGTTATATCAACAAAAAAGGAGATAGAGTAACCAACACCGAATGGCATAATATTATTGCCTGGGGGAAAACAGCAGAAATTGTAGAAAACTATCTCAACAAAGGAAAAGAAGTTATAGTGGTTGGAAAATTAACTTACAACCAATATGAAAATGAAAAAGGAGAGAAAAAGTATTTCACCCAAATTCAAGTAAATGAACTTCAAATGTTGGGAGGGAAGTAAATTATAAATAAAATATAAAAAATAGGGCAAAAATTAACTGTCCTATTTTTTTTGTTAATTTCGGTTTTTTGGTGGAATAAAAGGATAAAAGCTTTTAAAAAATGGAAAATTAAGAAAAAACTTTTGACTTTGTAAAATAATTTTATATTTGCCACCTCATTTTTTAAACACAATCTATAAATATTATGAAAAAAATATCACTGATTTTTATTTTTATGATCGCTGTATTCCCTGCTTTTGCACAAGAAGAGGAAGAAGATGCAGATAAACCAAAAGATGGATGGACAAAAGGAGGAGATTTCTCTTTGCTTTTTAGTCAATCTGCATTTAATAGTGATTGGCAAGGAGGAGGAACTTCTAACTACGCCGGAGATGTTCACGCTGATTACAGTATGAATTATAGAAAAGGACGTTTGACTTGGGATAATACCATCTTAGGAGAGTATGGATTGACCAAAGGAAAAGGAGATGAATTTACAAGAAAAACAAATGATAAATTAGAAGCCAGCTCTATTTTAGGATATGGTGTAGCAGAAGATTCTCGTTGGTCTTATTCTTTCTTTGCAGATTTTAAAACACAATTTGCCAAAGGTTTTGAATATGATGACGATGATAACAACATTCGTGAAGAAACTTCTCGTTTTTTATCTCCGGGATATTTAAAATTCGGACCGGGAATGCTTTATAAAAATGAAGAAATTTTAAAAGTAAATATAGCTCCGGCTACCGCAAGATTTATTTTTGTAGATGATATATACACTACAATTCCTGGATATGAAGACGGAGATTATTATGGAATGGATCAAGGAAAAAGCATGAGATTTGAATTCGGTGCTTCTGTAGATGCATCTTCAAAACTTGCTTTGACAGATAATATCGATCTTAAACAAAAAATCAGCTTGTTTTCTGATTATTTAGATAAACCGGGAAATATCGACATCGATTACACGATGAGATTAGATATGAAAATTAACGAATTCTTGACTACAAATCTAACTTTCCAAGCTATTTATGAAGATAAAGCAGTTTCAGCTTTCCAAATTCGTGAAGTATTAGGAGTTGGATTCAGCTATAAGTTATAATTATTCTTAGTTTAATTGTAATGTTAGAAAAACCATCCGTGAGGGTGGTTTTTTTGTTTATAACAGAAAATTATTTTAAGCTTTTTCTTCAGCTAATTTTTGTTGAAGCATTTTTAACTCATCTCGAAATCTTGCCGCTTCAATAAAATCTAATTCTTTTGCCGCTTCTTCCATTGCTTTTCTGACTTCTTTCATTCGCGTTTTTAATTGATTTTCGTTGAAATATTGTACTTCTTCTTCAGCAGCCTCCAAAGAATCTGCTTTTTCAAATTCATAAGGTTTAGGTTTTAATCCGACTAAAGAAGAATCTAAAGCTTTTTTCAGTGGAGTAGGTGTTATATTATGTTGAGTATTATATTCAATTTGTTTTGATCTTCTGTAATTTGTTTCATCAATAGTTTTTTGCATGCTGTTGGTAATTTTATCAGCATACATAATTGCTTTTCCTTCCACATGTCGAGCAGCCCTTCCAATTGTTTGGGTCAACGAACGGTGACTTCTTAAAAAACCTTCTTTATCTGCATCTAAAATTGCCACCAAAGAAACTTCCGGTAAATCCAGTCCTTCTCGTAAAAGATTGACACCAACCAAAACATCAAAAACTCCTGCGCGTAAATCGTGCATGATTTCAACTCTTTCCAAAGTATCTATATCAGAGTGAATATATCTTGTTTTTACATCGATTCGAGTGAGATATTTTGTTAATTCTTCGGCCATTCTTTTGGTTAAAGTAGTAACCAAAGTTCTTTGACCTTTTTCTACTCTCTTTTCAATTTCTCCGATTAAATCATCAATTTGATTTAAACTCGGACGAACTTCAATCTCAGGATCCAATAATCCGGTGGGGCGAATTACTTGTTCTACATAAACTCCACCACTTTTTTCCAATTCATAATCAGCCGGAGTTGCACTCACATATAAAACTTGATTTTGCAAAGCTTCAAATTCCTCTGAACGCAAAGGTCTGTTATCCATTGCTGCAGGCAAACGAAAACCATATTCTACCAAAGTTTCTTTCCGAGAACGGTCGCCGCCATACATCGCTCTTACTTGTGGAAGTGTAGCATGACTTTCATCTATAATCATCAAATAATCATCAGGGAAATAATCCAACAAACAGAAAGGTCTTGTTCCGGGTTTTCTGCCATCCAGATAACGCGAATAATTCTCAATTCCTGAACAATACCCCAATTCTTGCATCATTTCTAAATCAAAATTTGTTCTTTCTTCCAAGCGTTTTGCTTCTAAAGGTTTTCCGATATCATAAAAATAATCCAATTGTTTTCCCAAATCAATTCTGATTTCATCCATCGCACGATTAATCACCCCTTCAGAAGTAACAAACATATTTGCAGGATAAATATCTACGCGATCATATTGTGCTAAAACAGTATTGTCTATAACATCAAAACGTTCGATTTCTTCAATTTCGTCTCCAAAAAAATGAACGCGAATTGCATCATCAGCATAACTCGGAAAAATATCAACTGTATCTCCTTTAATGCGAAAAGTTCCTTGTGTAAACTCAACTTCAGTTCTGGAATATAAACCTTGAACTAACTTTTTTAATAAATCTGTTCGTGAAATTTCCTCATCTCTTTCTATAGAAATTACATTTTTTTTGAATTCTACAGGATTTCCAATTCCGTATAAACAGCTCACAGAAGCCACCACAATTACATCTCTGCGCAAAGAAAGCAAAGAAGAAGTAGTACTCAATCTTAGTTTTTCTATTTCATCGTTGATAGATAAATCTTTTTCAATATAAGTTCCTGAAGTGGGGATATAAGCTTCCGGTTGATAATAATCATAATAAGAAACAAAATATTCCACCAAATTATCCGGGAAAAAAGCCTTGAATTCAGAATATAATTGTGCAGCCAAAGTTTTATTATGCGCCAACACCAAGGTGGGGCGTTGCACTTTTTCCACTACATTGGCCATGGTAAAAGTTTTTCCTGATCCGGTTACTCCCAAAAGAGTTTGATATTTTTCTCCGGATTGGATTCCTTTTGCTAATTGTTTAATTGCTTCCGGCTGATCTCCGGTTGGTTTAAAATTTGAGACTACTTTGAACTTCATAACTTACAAATTTAATCAATAGAAAGATGAATGCAATTAAGAATTAGTGAATTAATACATTTTTACAAAAGAAAATCTCTTGATTTTATCGGCAAAAAATTAAATCAGGAGGATTATATCTTAAATGCAAAAGATAATTTTATTTTTGTGAAGCTCTCCATTTAAACTTACTTATAAAATATTAAAAAATTATGATTGTTTCTCAGTTGATTTCTCCTAAAAGTATTGCTGTAATTGGTGCTTCAGAAAATGCTTCAAAACCCGGAGGAAAAGTAATTGAAAATTTATTAGAAGGAAATTTTGAGGGCGTTATTTATGGTGTAAACAGAAAACCAATTGCTGTTGAAGGCGTAGAATATATTTCAGCTGTTGAAGAATTAACAGAAGTAGATTTAGCAATTATTGCTATTCCGGCTAAATATTGTGTAGAAATCGTAAAAACCTTAATCGAAAAAGGAACCAAAGCTTTTATTATTTATTCCGCAGGCTTTTCTGAAGGAGGAGAAGAAGGAAAAAATATTGAAAAAGAATTGGTAGAAATTGTAAACAAAGCAAATGGAACACTGATTGGTCCGAATTGTATTGGCGTAATCAACGGGAACTATAAAGGTGTTTTTACCACTCCCGTTCCGGAATATGATCCTTTAGGATGTGAATTTATCACCAGTTCAGGGGCAACAGCAGTTTTTTTATTAGAATCTGCTTTGCTGACCGGTTTGCGTTTTTCAAATGTATATTCCATCGGAAATGCAGCACAAACAGGAGTAGAAGAAATCTTGGAGTATATGGATCAAACTTTTGATGCTGAAAAAAGTCCGCGTGTAAAATTATTGTATTTAGAAGAAATTAAAAACCCTTTTAAATTCATTAAACATGCTACTTCACTTCGACAAAAAGGATGCAGAATTGCGGCGATAAAATCCGGATATTCTGAAGCAGGAGGAAGAGCAGCTTCTTCTCACACTGGAGCTTTGGCAACTTCTGATATGGTAATTAGAGCTTTGTTTAAAAAATGTGGAATTGTATATTGTGATAGTAGAGAAGAATTAATTGCTGTGGGCAGTGTTTTACAAACCAAAACATTAGAAGGAGAAAACATTGCAATCATTACCCATGCAGGGGGTTCAGCAGTAATGTTAACCGATGCATTGAGCGCAAACGGAATGGATGTTCCGGCTTTTCCTGAAGAAGATACTCAAGAACTATTAACGAAATTAAATCCGGGTTCCGCAGTGGGAAATCCGATTGATTTTTTGGCAACAGGAACAGCAAAACAATTGGGAGAAATTATAGACTTCTGTGATAATTATGATAAAGTAGATGGAATGGTGGTGGTTTTTGGAAGTCCGGGATTATTTAATGTAAAAGATGTTTATGAAGTTTTAGATGAAAAAATGAAAACCAGTAAAAAACCGATTTTTCCGGTTTTGCCTTCTGTGATTAATGCCGCCAAAGAAATAAAAGGATTTTTGGCCAAAGGGCGCGTGAATTTTCCTGACGAAGTGAGTTTAGGAAAAGCTTTGGCACACATCAATCAATCTTCTAAAGTTTTATTTGATAAAGCTCAACTTCCTGAAATGGATTTGGTAAATATCAGAAGTATTATCAATGCTTCTTCAAATGGATTTTTAAATCCGGAAATTTGTGCAGAATTGATGGAGGCTGCTGGAATTGCATTAGCCGGACAAATGGAAATCACTTCAAAAGGACAGATTTTTTCTATTGCAGAAAAGCTTGAATTTCCTATTGTGATGAAAGTAATTGGGCCGGTTCATAAAACCGAAGTTGGGGGAGTGGTTTTAAATATTGCCAATGAAAAACAAGCTGCTAAAACTTTTGATGAATTGATGAGAATTCCTGATGCAAAAGCAGTTTTAGTACAAGAAATGCTTTCCGGAGAAGAGTTGTATTGCGGTGCTATAAAACAAGGAGATTTCGGACATGTAGTTTTATGTGGATTAGGGGGGATTTTCTTAGAATTATTGAATGACACCTCTTCAGCTTTAGCTCCCATGTCTACACAAGAGGTAACCAATATGGTGGAATCTTTAAAAGCTTATCCTTTATTTGAAGGATATAGAAATCGCAAAGCTTTAAACAAAAATAAATTTATTGATGTTGTAAAAAGAATTGGTGCTTTAGTTCACATCGCCCCGGAAATAGCAGAATTGGATTTGAATCCGCTTATTGCAGACGATAAAAATATGAAAGTGGTAGATGTGAGAATTAGAATAGAGAAATAATTTTATTATTACTTATAATATTGTGTTGATTTTCTTATTTTTTTGATGTTATATTTTATTAAAAAAATAAATACTATTTATAGGGAAATATTAGTCAATTCATTAATACGATATTGTTATTAGGGTTTTCGCTAATATTTGTATGTCTTTGATAAAACTAAAAAGATGAAATCTTATATGTTAGCGATACATAGGATGAAAATAATATAAATAAACAGTATTGGAGTGTTTTCATAAAAAAAGGTCGATTTTCTCAAAATCGACCTTGTGATAAAAGTTTATACAGTTAAAGAATTATCTTTCTGTATTTGCTTCCCAGACTTCATCGTCTTTTGTATAAAAAATATTAAGCGTAGATTCATCTATTTTAATGTAGGTAACACCTTCTTCTAAATCTACATTAATCAAAGTATTGTCTCCATCTTCTTTAAACTCAACTCCGGTTAAATCAGGAATTCCATCTGAAAAATGAAAATCATATTTTTTGCTTCCCATTTTTACAACGGTTATTTTTCCATCATCTGTCGAAGTGCTTTCATCATCACTTGAGTAAGAGATTTCACCTTTATAGGTTCCTACAAAAATATCGCTATCTGCAGGATCATCGTCTTTACTACAAGCAAAGGCTAAAAATAATAGACAAACAAAACTTGAAATTTTCAAAAAATTCTTCATAATAATTGGTTTTAATTAATATAACTGTTTAAAAAGTTCAATTTGAACTTCAAAACCAAATGTAAGTTTATGAAATTACGATGAGTGAAAAAAGCTTTGTTTTTAACAAAAACTTAAAACAAAGAAGAGTTTTCAACAAAAAAACGTGATGAAAAAAGGATTATCACCACGTTTTACAAAGAATAAGAGAAATGTTATTTTTTGTCTTGTAAAGCAAAAACACGCTTCATTAAAGAAGAAGTTCTTTCAGAAACATTATTTCTAATTATTTTTTCTTCCTCTCCAATCATTGTGTAAACTCCTTCTAAAGCACTTTCTGTTACATAATCAGTTAAGTCAGGATTAACTTTTTCTACCATAGGAAGAGAATTATATCTGCTGATGAGGTTGCTCCAAATTTCATCTGCACCAACTCGACCGAAAGATTTTTTTATCACCGGATTAAATTCATCATAGAGTTTAGTATTGGTTTTACCTTCTAAATAAGTGGTAGCAGCTCTTTCATCTCCCAACAAAATAGATTTGGCATCGGCAAAACTCATCTCTTTTATCGCATTTACAAAAATAGGAGTAGAGCGACTTACCGCATCTTCTGCAGCTCTGTTTAAAGCTTTTATACCTTCATCTGCTAAACTTCCTAAACCTACAGAGCGCAATCCACGTTCTACTTTCTGTAATTCTTCCGGCAAAAGGATTTTTACCAACTCATTTCTATAAAATCCATCGGTTTCGGTGAGTTTAGAAACCTGTTTATCAATCCCTTTATTTAAAGCTTCTTTCAGTCCTTGTGCAATTTGATCTTGTCCTAATTTTCCACTTTTATCCGGAAGATTATCAGTAAAATCTTTTAATTCTGAACAAGAAAAACATAAAAGTGCAAACAATACAATACTTAGTTTTTTCATCATGATTTTTATTTATTAAAGTTTTTTCAATATTTAACCAAAGAGTTTTCTTGGTTTTCTTCAAATAAGAAGAATTTAGCAGTGTGCAAAGTTAAATTATTTTCTCTCTTATCCTTGAAATTTATATTCTTAGGTTATAGTCAGTTGTAAAAAGAATGAAAATTATATTTCATTTTTTAATAAAAACCTTTCTAATTCTTTAGCTTTGAGGAATTCGATTTTATATTTTATAAATGAATATCAATAGAAAAAAACAAATTATTCAAACTGCAGCAGAATTATTTAAAGAAAATGGGTATAACGCAGTTTCTATGCGAGATTTAGCAGAAAAATTAGGAATTAAAGCAGCGAGTTTATACAATCATATAGATTCTAAAGAAGAAATTTTAGCAGAAATCATAATGGATTTGGCATATAGTTTTACAGCACATATGGATGAGGTGAAGCATAAAAAAAAATCTATTGTAGATAAATTAAAAGAAATCATTGAAATGTATATTGATACCACCATACAAAAAACAGATTTCTTAGCATGTATGAATAAAGAATGGAAATATTTAGGAGAGCAAAAAAGAAATGAATATTGGGAATTGAGAGAAAACTATGAAAAAGATTTTTTAAACCTTGTGGCGGAAGGAATTGAAAGAAAAGAATTGAAAAAATGTGAAGAAAAGATAACTGCTTTTAGTATATTGTCAACACTTAGAACACTTTATCATTGGATTTCTAAATATGATAAAATAGATGAAAAACTATTGAAATCTTCTCTTCAAGAAAACTTATTATTTGGAATAGTAAATCAGAAAAACAATTAAATTAAACATATTTCTCAAAAATATTTTGGAAAAAATACTAACAAGTGTTAGTTTTGGGAAGATATATAATATAAACAATGGCAGATTTTTATAAACTTAAGGTAAAAGACTTAAAAGAAGAAACCAATGATTGTGTTTCTTTGGAATTAGAAATACCAAAAGAACTGAGAAAGGAATTTCGTTATGGAGCGGGACAACACATCATTTTTCGAAAAGATTTTGAAGGAGAAGATATCCGTAGAACTTATTCCTTATGTTCAGATCCTTTTTCAAGAGAATGGAGAGTTTGTGTAAAACATATTCCAAACGGAAAATTCTCAAGTTTTGTACACAGTGATTTAAAAATAGGAGATTATGTGGAAGCCAGTGCTCCGACAGGAAAATTCGGGACGGATGTAGATTTAGAGCCGGAAAAACAAAGAAATTTCTTGTTTTTTGCTGCAGGAAGCGGAATTACACCTATTATTTCTATGGTAAAAATGGTTTTAGAGCAAGAACCTAATGCCAAATGTCAGTTATTCTATGTCAATAGAAATATTCAAAGCATTGTTTTTAGAGAAGAATTAGAGCAATTAAAAAACAGATTTGTAGAGCGTTTTGAACTTTATCATGTATTGACGCGTCAAAAAAGAGATGTAGAATTATTAACCGGTAGATTAGATAAAGAAAAGTTACGCCAATTAGCAGATTCTCTGATAAACTTAAAAGATATAGACCATGTGTTTATGTGTGGCCCGGAAGCGATGACTTTTGAAATTAGAGATGAATTGGTGGAATTAGGAGTAGAAAAACGAAAAATTCACTATGAGTTATTTGTAACCGGATTATCTGAAGAAGATAAAAAACGAGCAGCTGCAGCTTTAGAAAGTAAATATGATGGAACAAAAGTAACCGTTGTAGAAGGAGGAATTGAAACCAACTTCGTGATGACAGATACTTATGATAACGTGTTGGATGCAGCCATTGCCGCCGGAGCAAATGTTCCTTTTGCGTGTAAAGACGGAATGTGTAGTACTTGTAAATGTAAAGTAGAAGAAGGAGAGGTGATTATGAAAAAGAATTATGCTTTAGAGAAAAAAGATTTAGATAGAAATTATGTATTAAGTTGTCAGGCAGTTCCAACTACTGAAAACTTAAAAGTAAATTATGATGCCTAAGATAAAAACAGAATATTATGAGTGAGCAAGAAATAAAAGATTTAGAGAAAATATTTGAAGAACGTATTGCCAACGACGAAAAGATAGAACCCAAAGACTGGATGCCGGAGAAATACAGACAAATGAATATTCGTCAGATTTCACAGCACGCGCATTCTGAAATTGTGGGAATGTTGCCGGAAGGAAACTGGATTACCCGAGCGCCTTCTCTATTACGAAAAGTTACCCTATTGGCAAAAGTTCAAGATGAAGCAGGACATGGATTATACCTTTATAGCGCAGCGGAAACCTTAGGAATTTCAAGAGATGAAATGTATAAACAAATGCTAACCGGAAAAGCTAAATACTCCAGTATTTTTAATTATCCGACTTTAACTTGGGCAGATATCGGAGCAATTGGTTGGTTAGTTGACGGAGCAGCAATTGTAAATCAAGTTTCTTTAACCCACACTTCTTATGGTCCTTACGCCAGAGGAATGGTAAGAATTTGTAAAGAAGAAAGTTTCCACCAACGTCAAGGATATCAAATCATGTATATTTTGGCAAACGGAACCAAAGAGCAAAGAGAAATGGCACAAGATGCTTTAAATCGTTTTTGGTGGCCGGCTTTAATGATGTTTGGTCCGCGTGATGCAGATTCTACACACACCGATCAATCTATGAAATGGAAAATAAAAATCAAAACTAACGATACTTTACGTCAAATGTTTGTAGATCAAGTTGTTCCACAAGCAGATATTTTAGGACTAACTATTCCTGATCCGGATTTAAAATATAACGAAGAAACCGGACATTATGATTTTGGAGAAATCGATTGGGAAGAATTTTGGCAAGTAGTTAAAGGTCATGGAATTTGCAATAAAGATCGATTAGAAGCAAAAAATAAAGCCTGGAACGAAGGAGAATGGGTTCGAAATGCAGCTGTAGCTTATGGAGAAAAACAAAAAGAAAAACAAGTGAAGAAAGCGAGTTAAAAAGTAATGAGTAGTGAGTAATGAGTAGTGAGAGTTGATTAAAAGGTGATTGAAATGCATAAACTGAAAGATTTGAAATAAATCTATGAAGATTGCAGAAAGAGTTTATACGCTTTCTTCAGATTTTCCAAATGAGGAAAAATATGGATTAACAAGTCAAATGAGAAGAAGTGCCGTTTCAATTGCATCAAATATTTCGGAAGGAGCCGGAAGGTCAACAAATGGAGAGTTTAGAAATTTTTTGAGCATTGCCTCAGGTTCAGCATATGAATTACATACACAACTAATTTTAGTTTATAGGTTAAACTTTAAAGCAAAAACACAGGTTCAACCTATTATTGACGAAGTCAACGAACTCCAAAAAATGATTTATGGAATGATTAAACATTTAAAAAAATAATTAAGCTTGTACTTATTTTTAATATCTCAATACTAACATCTCAATACTCAATACTATAAATAATTTTTTTTAAAAAACAACAAGAAATGTCAGACAATAAAAAATCAAACAAAAACGAATGGCCTTTATGGGAAGTATTCGTACGCAGTAAAAATGGATTAGAACACCGTCATTTTGGAAGTCTTCATGCCACAGATACAGAAATGGCTTTAAAAAATGCAAGAGATGTTTACACCCGCAGAATGGAAGGTGTAAGTATTTGGGTAGTAGAGTCTAAAAATATTCACGCTTCAAAACCCGAAAAAAATGCAGAGTTTTTTGAACCTGCAGAAGATAAAATTTACCGTCACCCCACTTTTTATGAGTTGCCGGATGGTGTGAAAAATATGTAATAATATAAATTCCATTAGAAAATGGAGATTAAATTTTTTTGAAGAAATTAATATGTCAAATACAGAAAAAATAACTCCCTATCCAAAAGCTATTGATAAAGTAGAATTTATCTATGGAATAGCAGATAGTTCTCTTATTTTAGCACAGAGATTAAGCGAATTAACTGGTCACGGACCAACGTTAGAAACCGATATGGCGTTGACGAATATCGCTTTAGATCTCTTCGGGCAAGTACGTTCTTACTATCAATATGCGGCAAAACTAATCGGAGATAATAAAACAGAAGACGATTTAGCTTTCTTTAGAACAGAACGAGAATTTAAAAACGTTTTATTAGTAGAAATTCCTAATAAAGATTTTGCTTATGTAATCGGAAAACAATTTTTATATGATCAGTTTCATTACTTATTGCTAAGAGAATTACAAAAGTCTGAAGATGTTACAATTGCTGCTATTGCCAGAAAAAGCATTAAAGAAACAGCTTATCATAAAGAGTTTTCTTCAAATTGGATTAAACGCTTAGGAGATGGAACAGAAGAAAGCCATAAACGCATGCAAACAGCTATTGATGATTTATGGAAATATTCCGATGAATTCTTTTATCCGACAGCAGCCGATAAAAAAATGCTGGAAGAAGGTGTAGGAGTAAATTTAGAAGAATTAAGAAAAGAATATAGAAGTAACATTGCTGAGGTATTAGAAGAAGCAACACTGGAAATTCCAGAATTAGAATATTTCCAAAAAGGAGGAAAAGACGGACGCCATACCGAACATATGGGGCATCTACTTTCAGAAATGCAATATATGCAACGTACATATCCGGGGATGGAGTGGTGATGACCTTGAACTTGAATTCGAACTCGAAATTAGGAGTAATGAGAATGGAGTGGTAGTTAAGTATTGAGATTTGAGTAGTAAGTAATAAGAAATTGATTTCGATGGTTATCGGGATGAATTCGAGCTTGAACTTGAAAACAAAATGTCTGTTCGAGTGAAACTTTTCGACAAGATAGTGGAGAAAAGTTTTGTACCCTGTTCCCAAGTTTACTTGGCGAATCGAGAAATACTACGAAAAATGAAAGACTTCAAGATTTAGAACGAACTTAATAAAAAGAAATAACGATGGTAGTATTAGAGAATAAGGTGGAGATAGATAAAAAGTTGTTTCCGGTATTAAAAGCCGTCAACGACCCTGAGATTCCGGTGTCAATTATCGATATGGGAATGGTGCGCGAGGCTGTTTTAGAAGAAAATATCGCAAAAGTCAAGATTACGCCAACCTACAGCGGTTGCCCGGCAACAGATATGATTGCTTTTGATGTAAAAATGGCATTAGAACAAGCCGGATTTAACCCTGAGGTAGAAAGTGTAATCGATCCGCCGTGGACTACCGATTGGATTACTGAAGAAGGAAAGAAAGCTTTAGAAAAATTTGGTATTGTAGCTCCGGTAGATGCAACTTCTGATAAAAAAGCATTAATGGGAGAGAAGCATATTTTAAAATGTTTAAATTGCGGATCAACCCATACCGAAATGGTCAGTCAATTTGGTTCTACAGCGTGTAAAGCGCAATTCAGATGCTTAGACTGTGGAGAACCATTTGATTATTTTAAATGTTTGATATAAAATATCGATGAATTTCGATGAACAATAAATTTAAAGGGTGTTTTAGCAGTAAAATACCCTTTTTTAAATAGAATTAAATACTAAAAACAAAAGAAATGAGTGATAGCATTTTATATGAAGTAAAGAATAATGTAGCGCACATTAGTCTGAATCGCCCAAAAGCTTTTAATAGTTTTAACCGAAAAATGTCATTAGCTTTTCAAGAAGCACTTAAAAAAGCAGGTAGTAGCAAAGAAGTAAGAGCAGTTTATCTTTCTGGTAAAGGAAAAGCATTTTGCGCCGGACAAGATTTAAAAGAAGTGTTGGACCAAGAAAACAATCCTGGATTCAAAAAGATATTAGACGAAGGATATAACCCGATTATTAAATTAATCCGTGGACTTCAAAAACCCGTTATTTCCGCAGTAAATGGTGTAGCAGCAGGAGCTGGAGCCAATATTGCGTTAGCTTGCGATATTTGCGTAGCGAACGAAAAAGCATCTTTCATTCAAGCTTTCAGTAAAATCGGATTAGTGCCCGATAGCGGAGGAACTTTCTTTTTACCGCGTCTTATCGGATTCCAAAAAGCGTCTGCTTTAATGATGTTGGGAGATAATGTAAATGCAAAAGAAGCAGAACGAATCGGAATGATTTATACCTATTTCTCGGAAGAAGAATTTGTGGATAAATCCATTGCTTTGGCAGAAAAATTAGCCCAAATGCCAACCAAAGCTTTGGCACAAACCAAAGAACTGATTAATCAATCGTATCAGAATTCATTAGAAGAACAATTGAATTTAGAAGGAAAAGAACAAATTCAAGCTGCACAAAGTGAAGATTATAACGAAGGAGTAAACGCTTTTGTGGAAAAAAGAAAACCGAAGTTTAGAGGAGAATAAATTAATTCCAAAATGTTAGTTCAAGTGATTTTTCTTTGAAGTAAAATGGAAAAGAAAAATTGTATCGAGAACAGATTCATATTTCGATACAATTTTTACTCCGTTACTCTTTGTAAAAATCACTCAATATGACCTGTAACTTAGTTTATCGATATTCGTAACGAGTATTAAATCATTTGAATATAAAAATAAAATTAAATGAAACTAATATTGATTTAAAGAATAGTGAAATAAAAATTTCGATATTCTTTATTCAGTATTCAAAATTAAAACAAAAAATATATGAACGTAGCTATTATCGGAGCGGGAACTATGGGAAGTGGTATTGCGCAAGTTGCAGCCACTGCCGGATGTTCTGTGAAATTATATGATACTAAAAAAGAAGCGCTTCAAAAGAGTGAAGATGCACTCGAAAAAATATTGCGAAAAATTACGGATAAAGGAAAAATATCTGAAGACGAGAAGAATCGAATTCAAGGAAATATTGCTTATGTAAACTCAATGGATAACCTGTCAGACGCCGACTTAACCATTGAAGCTATTATTGAGGATATAGATATTAAGCAAAAGATATTCAGGCAATTAGAAGAAATCCAAAATAAAGATGCAATTATTGCGTCCAATACCTCTTCCATTCCCATTGCCGGAATTGCGGCAGCTTTGGAAAATCCGGAAAGAGTAATCGGAATTCATTTTTTTAACCCAGCTCCGTTGATGGCATTAGTCGAAATTATTCCGGCTGTTCAAACTTCTGAAGAAGTAAAAAATAAAGTAGTTCAGATTATTGCCGATTGGAAAAAAGTTGGTGTAGTGGCAAAAGACACTCCCGGATTTATCGTAAATCGTGTAGCGCGACCTTTCTACGGAGAAGCTTTACGAATTTATGAAGAAGGATTTGCAAGCTTTGCTGAAATCGATAATGCAATGAAAGAACTCGGAAATTTCCGAATGGGACCTTTCCAATTAATGGACTTCATTGGTAACGATGTAAATTACAGCGTAACCGAAACCGTTTTCCAGGAATTTTATTATGATCCGCGTTACAAACCTGCATTCACTCAAAAGCGATATGCCCAAGCCGGATATTTAGGAAGAAAATCGGGGAGAGGCTATTATCATTATAAAGATGGTAAAATCGATTTAGAAAAACATCCGGAATTAAAAGGTGATTTTGATAAAGAAAAAGGACAACAAATTTTAGATCGGATTTTGGTGATGCTCATTAATGAAGCCGCTGATGCTTTATTCCTAAACATTGCCACTGCAAAAGACATCGATTCTGCTATGACCAAAGGCGTAAACTATCCAAAAGGACTCTTAGCCTGGGCCAATGAAAAAGGAATCGATTGGTGTGTCGAAAAAATGGATGAATTATACGACATGTACCACGAAGACCGATACAGATGCAGTCCGTTGTTGAGAAAAATGAAGAAGGAAGGGAAGAAGTTTGGGGTGTGAATTGAGTAGTATGGTAGTTGGGTAGTTTGTAGTTATGTAGTAGTTTATGGAGAAAAGTAAATATCATTTTAGATTTGAAGATTTAAAAATTTACCAAAAAGCTTTGGATTATGGTGATTTTGTAAATGAGCAAGTATCAAACTTCCCAAAGATAGAGCAATATAGATTATCTTCTCAATTTATTAAAGCTTCAGATTCTATAGCTTTAAATATTGCGGAAGGATATTCGGGGTCTAAAGCTAATTTTTTAAGATATCTTGGTATTGCTGTTGGGAGCTTGGATGAATGTGTTGTTTGTTCTACCAAAGCCTATAGAAGGAGCCTTATTGATTCTGACATAAACGAAGAAAATAGAAAACGACTGTCAGAACTCTCAAAGATGATTCAATCTTACATGAATTATTTAAAGAAAAATTTAAAAAAATAAAAGTATTACTACATGACTACTAACTACGAACTAAAAAACTAAATGTACAAACTCACAAACTATATATTATGAGCAATCTTTTATCTCCCTCTAAAATAACCGAAACTATGCTTGCCAATGACAGTTTCAGTCAATGGTTGGGAATTGAAATATTAGAAACAAAAGAAGATTATTGCAAATTACAAATGACCATCCGTGATGAGATGCTGAATGGAATGAAAAAAGCTCAGGGTGGAATTACTTTTTCTTTTGCAGATTCTTGTTTCGCTTTCGCCAGCAATACTCGCGGGAAAAAATCGGTTTCTATTGAAGCTTCGATTAATCACATCGAAGCATTGGATTCCGGCGACACAATTACCGCCGAAGCACAATTAGAAAGCGTCAAAAACAAATTAGGTTTCTATACCGTAAGGGTTCGAAAAAAAGAAAAATTAGTAGCTTTATTTAAAGGCGTGGTGTATCGTACAAGTGTAGATTGGGTGGAAGAGTAAACTTGAAAACTTAATATTCAATAATAGTTGAACTGGAATTTAAAAATAAATAAAACTAAATTTGAAATAAATAAACTATGAAAGAAGCATATATTATAGATGGAATCAGAACAGCCATCGGAAAATTTAAAGGAACTTTATCGTCTGTAAGAACAGATGATTTGGGAGCTATGGTGATTAAAGAATTGGTGAAACGCAATCCAAATATTCCCAAAGAAGCATACGCAGATGTAATTATGGGTTGCGCCAACCAAGCCGGAGAAGACAACCGAAACGTGGCAAGAATGTGTTTGTTGTTAGCTGGATTACCATACACCGTTCCGGGAGAAACCGTAAATCGACTTTGTAGTAGCGGACTTTCTTCTATTATTCACGCCAATCGTGCGATTAAAGCGGGAGACGGAGATATTTTTATTTCGGGTGGAGTAGAACATATGACCAGAGGTCCATACGCGGTTTCTAAACCGAGCTCTGCTTATGGCACCGATTCAAAAATGTATGACACCAGTTTTGGATGGCGTTTTATCAATCCAAAAATGGAAGAAATGTACGGAACAGACGGTATGGGGTTCACCGCCGAAAATTTAGTAGATAAGTATAATATTTCTCGAGAAGACCAAGATGCTTTTGCTGCTTGGAGTCAACAGAAAGCTACTAAAGCAAGAGAAAGCGGAAGATTAGCCAAAGAAATTATGCCGATAGAAATTCCGAGACGTAAACAAGAACCATTGATTTTTAAGGAAGATGAATTTATCCGTCCGGGAACTACTAAAGAAATATTGGCAAAATTACGTCCAGCATTCAGAAGAGAAAATGGAACGGTAACAGCCGGAAACTCTTCAGGATTAAATGACGGAGCAGCCGCTACAATTATTGCATCAGAAGATGCCGTTAAAAAATACGATTTAAAACCTATGGCAAAAATTGTAAGTTCTGCCGTGGTAGGAGTAGAGCCGAGAATTATGGGAATTGGTCCGGTAGAAGCTTCTAACAAGGCACTGAAAAAAGCGGGATTGACAATGGATGATATGGATGTTATCGAATTAAACGAAGCTTTTGCTGCGCAAACATTGGCTTGTACAAGAGCTTGGGGATTAAAAGACGACGATCCGCGTTTAAATCCAAATGGGGGAGCAATTGCCATCGGTCATCCGCTTGGCGTTACGGGAACCCGAGTTTGCTATTCAGCAGCTTTAGAATTACAGTTAACCGGTAAAAAATATGCTTTGGTTACTATGTGTGTGGGAGTTGGCCAAGGATATGCAGCTATTATTGAAAATGTAAACCTTTAAAATATTTATTATTTTAATTGATAAACCACGGAAGAAATAAATAATTTTTATCCGTGGTTTTTTTGGTCAAAAAACTAATTAAAGCGGAAAGCACCTTATACTGAATAACTTACAAGTATTGCAATTGTTATCGGTAACGATTTAGTAACAGTGCTTACTGCATTCTTCTTCATTCAATTTCCTTGTAATTCAAATATCAAAAATACAAAAAGTAACTCAAGATTTTAAGCCTATAATGATATTTTAGATTTAAAATAAATATAACATTGAGTTTTTAAATTCTAATGAAAAGCTAAAAACATCGATTTTTCCATCTCATTCTTCAATTTATTTCCTTGCATAGAGAAATTATATTTAAGTTGATGCAACTATTCACCCCTTAAATGAAAAGATATGGATGCAATTATTTATAACGAGGTTTTGGAAAACATTCGAAAAAAAGAAAGTACTCTTGAAATTTCCACTGCAAGTATCATTGAGGAATCATACCAGATGGTTGTATTTCTCCGAGAGAAACTGAATGAGTTAAAAAACAATGTATTAACAAAAGGCTTTAATGATCATCATTCAGAAATTGATTTTTTTAAAACTATTAAACCCCAGGTGTTGGGCAAGCTCAT
>JAJYSY010000071.1 GCA_021793375.1 Bacteroidota bacterium
CGATCTCGGGAAAGTCACACCGTAGTTTTCTTGGCAAAAAGTAGCTATTTCTTCATCGCTTCCCGGTTCTTGTTTTCCGAAATCATTGGAAGGAAATCCAACAATAACAAAGTTTTCATCTTTATAGTTTTGGTATAAATCTTCTAAAACTTCATATTGTGGTGTAAATCCACATTTAGAAGCGGTATTGACGATTAGTATTTTTTTGCCTTTAAGGTCTGCAAAATCAAAGTCTTCGCCATTAATGTCTTTGACTGTAAATTGATAAATACTTTGTTTATCCATAGATTTTTCTTGATTTAGGGATTTGTTTTGCGCAGAAATTTTTACTGCAAAGAATAAAAAAGTAATGAAAAATAAATAGGTATAAGTTTTCATCGCGCTATAGTTTATAATGATTTCGCAAGATACAAATTAATAATTCCAAATTTTATGCTTTAACAAGAGTATAAGATTTTATAATAAAGGAGAAAATAATCTTGCAAAGTGTTCAAAAAATATTTTTGTGCTGGAACGCTGAATCCAATCATTGTAAAACACTTCTTTACTTTCTTCTAAATCAACAAAAAAAGCTTCGCAAAGCTTTTGATTTATCTCTTTGTCATAAATATGTGTATTGACTTCAAAGTTTAATTCTTGACTTCTTACATCCATATTAGCAGTTCCGACAGAAGAAAAGTAATCATCAATCAACATAGTTTTGGCGTGAATAAATCCTTTTTCATAAAAGAAAATTCTAACTCCGGTTCTTAACAATTCTTCATAATAAGAAAATGCAGCCGCATTTACCAGTTTTGAATCTCCAATTTTAGGCACCAACAAACGAATATCAATTCCGGCTAAAGCTTGAGATTTTATAGCATTGAGAATAGGGGTGACCGGAATAAAATAAGGCGTGGTGATGTAAATTCTTTTTTTGGCTTCATAAATAGAAAAAGTGGTGGACATCATAATAGAAGGTTTTATATCCGGACCGCTGGAAGCTGCTTGAACAAGCTTATTTCCATAAGATAATTTTGTTTTTATAAAATATTCAGAAAGATTGGGAATATATTTTTCTATTGCAAAAACCCAGTTTGTCATAAACAAATATTGAAAATATAAAGTTGCATTTCCTTTTATATACAGATGTGTATCTCTCCAATATTTATGTGGATTGGGGTTGATATAACGATCGGCAACATTTATTCCTCCGGTAAAGACGTGTTTTCCATCAACGATAACAATTTTTCTGTGATCTCTGTAATTGATACGGTTTGCCAATAATTTAAATCTGATTTTATTCACTGGACTGGCTTGAATACCAGCATTTTGAAGTTTTTTCAGAAATTTTTTGCTCATTTTTCTACTGCCAAAATCATCATAAAGAAAACGAATAATCACACCTTCTTTTGCTTTTCGAGTAAGAATTTCTGCCAATTGATTTCCTATTTCATCGTCATTAAAAATATAATATTCTAAATGGATGTGATGTTTGGCTTTTTTTATAATTTCAAAGAGTTTTTTAAATTTTTCTTCTCCGTTAAAAAGTAATTCCACTTGATTTTCATTGGTAAGAATAGATTCTGAAGCTTTATATAAAAATTGAATTGTATTTAAGGAGTTTTGAAAAGTAGGAGAGAGGTTTTTTATGGTTTCTTCATGACAATTTGTAGCAAATTTTCTGATTTCATTATATACTTCTTGATTTTTTTTAATTTTAAAAGTATAAAATTTATTTTTTCTAAAGTTCACTCCAAAAAGGAAATAAATTATTATTCCAATAATCGGAACAAAAGTAATCAGCAATAAATATCCTAAAGTTTTGCTTACATTTTGGGTGTCTAAAATAATTTTAACCGATAAGAAAATAATCCCAATTACATACGCAATTTCAATAAGCCATAAAGAAATGGGATATTCTGTAAAAAACTCAATCATAGGAATTTATTTTTCTTGTTAAAAATAAAGAAAATTCTTAAAACACTGAATTTGAAGAGGGTTAAAATGAATTTATAGAGAATTATAAATCCTGAGGTCTTTTCCTTTTGTTGCTACGCAAATCCTTTCGCGGGGAAAATTTTATCTTAAAAACTTATAAATAACTCTAATTCATTTTGTCAATTAAAGAATCAATCGTAATATTGCAATATAGTAATTAATAAATATTAGTGGTAAAAAATGTACACTAAGCAACAAAAAGAAATTGCTTTATTTTCAAAGGTGTTCGGACACCCGGCGAGAGTAGCCATTTTACAGCAACTATTTGAGATAGACGCTTGTTATTGTGGAGATTTATCAGAAGAAATTGGTTTGGCACAACCTACAATTTCTCAGCATTTAAAAGAATTAAAACAAGCCGGACTTATCAAAGGAACTGTTGAGGGAACTAAAATCTGCTATTGTATTGATCATGAAAACTGGCGTAAAATGAGAAATTTGTTTCATCAATTTTTAGATCAAGATGTACCCAAAGCAGATTGTTGTTAAAAAATTTATTCATATTCATCGTATAATCGCAATAAATAAATATAGAAATGAAATTATCAGAAGTAAAAGAAAAATTAACTCAATTAGATAAAATAGCTTTTCAACTACCAAACGGAGAGTTAGTGCCCACGCATTTTCATGTTACAGAAGTAGGAAAAATCACAAAACATTTTATTGATTGTGGTGGAACTGTTCGAAATGAAGAGGTGGTCAACTTTCAACTTTGGAGTGCAGAGGATTACAACCACAGATTACATCCGGAAAAACTTTTAGAAATCATCGAACTGTCTGAACGTATTTTAGAAATAGAAGACTTGGAAGTAGAAGTGGAATATCAAGCAGAAACCATCGGAAAATACGGACTTGATTTTGATGGAAAAAACTTTTTATTAACGCAAAAACAAACAGATTGTTTAGCCAAAGATAAATGTGGTATTCCTGTTGAGAAAGAGAAAGTTGAGTTAACAACCTTAGCTGATAACGGTCCTTCTTGTACACCGGGAAGCGGTTGTTGTTAAGAAATAAAAGTGATAAGAATAACGTAAACGTAGAAAATTAAATAAGCCAAGCTTAGCAAGATTTTCTACGTTTTTTATAAAATCTAAAGAATGGGAGCAAAAAAGATAAGTTTTCTTCACAAAAATCTAACTTTATGGATATTCACCGCTATGATTATAGGAGTGGGATTAGGGTATTTCTTTCCTAATTTTCCGAATTTCATCAATTCATTCAATAAGGGAGCCACCAACATTCCTATTGCAATAGGTTTAATCTTGATGTTGTATCCACCTTTGGCAAAAGTTAATTATGCTTTATTGCCCAAGGTTTTTAAAAACACAAAAATACTATCTGCTTCTCTTATTTTAAATTGGATAATCGGTCCGATTTTAATGTTTTTCTTGGCAATTATTTTCTTAAAAAATCATCCGGAATATATGATTGGAGTTATTCTGATTGGTTTAGCAAGATGTATAGCAATGGTTTTGGTTTGGAATGATTTGGCAGAAGGAGACAGCGAATATGCTGCAGGTTTAGTGGCTTTAAACAGTGTTTTCCAAGTATTTGCTTATAGTTTTTACGCTTGGATTTTCATCACTATTCTTCCGCCATATTTCGGATTTGAAAGTGCCATAATAGATATTTCTATTGCTACAGTAGCAGAAAGCGTAGCCATTTATTTGGGATTACCTTTTTTATTGGGAATTTTAAGTAGAGTAATTTTAGTCAAAATAAAAGGGGAGGAGTGGTATATGCAAAAATTTATTCCTGCAATTTCTCCACTAACTTTAATAGCACTTTTATTTACTATTATAATAATGTTTTCTCTCAAAGGAGATTTAATTGTAGAAATTCCGATGGACGTAGTTATTGTTGCCATTCCTTTAATTATATATTTCAGTTTGATGTTTATCATCAGTTTTTTCTTTACCAAAGCGATGGGCGCTTCTTACAAAGAAAACGCAGCAGTTTCTTTTACGGCAGCAGGAAATAATTTCGAATTGGCCATTGCAGTAGCCATTGCAGTTTTTGGAATAAATTCCGGACAAGCTTTTGCAGGAGTAATCGGTCCTTTGGTAGAAGTTCCCGTATTAATTTTCTTGGTGAGTGTTGCTTTTTGGCTAAAGAAAAAGTATTATAAAAAGATAAATTTTAACTTCAATAAATAATCTCTTCCTAATTAAAACAGAAAACATTTTTTAAATGCTAATATTGTAATTTTTAAACCGTATTGCTTTAAAATATGACTTTTCAATTGTTTTATCTTTTTACAAAAATTGGAATTTTTACCATTGGAGGAGGATATGCAGTTATTCCTTTAATTGAAAAAGACATTGTAAGCAGAAATTGGCTTTCTCAAAAAGAGCTTTATGAACTTATTGCGGTAACAGAATCTCTTCCCGGTGTTTTTGCCACCAATATTGCCGCATTGGTAGGATATAAAATCAACGGATTGAAAGGCGGAGTTTTAGCTGCTTTAGGAACAATCATCGCACCTTTTTGCATTATTATTTTAATAGCGATGTTTTTCAATAAATTTCAAGAAAACATTTGGGTGGCTAAAGCTTTTAAAGCTTTAAGACCGGCTGTGATTGCTTTGATTGTTGCTCCGATGTTTGCTGTTGCCAAAGCAAATAATCTTACTTTGAAGACTGCTGTTTTTCCTGTTACAGCTTTAGTTTTGATGATTGTTTTTAAAGTTTCTCCGGTGTGGATAGTAATTTTAGGTTGTCTTGGAGGATTTTTATATTCTTTAAAACTAAGAAAATGATATTTCTAAAACTATTTTGGGTTTTTCTAAAAATCGGAATTTTTGGTTTCGGTGGAGGATATGCCATGCTTTCTTTGATTCAAGATGAAGTAGTTACACAAAATCATTGGATGACAAACGAAGAATTTACTGATCTGGTGGCAATTTCACAAACCACCCCCGGACCAATAGGAATAAACACCGCTACTTATGCAGGTTTTAGTGCTATTGAAAACGCAGGATATCCGCCAATAATAGCAATTTTAGGATCTGTGTTGGCTACTTTTACAGTTTGTCTTCCCGCATTTATATTGATTATTCTCATCTCTTATTCTTACACAAAATTTAAAAACAATTTTTATTTTAAAGCTATTCTAAACGGAATTCGCCCTTTAAGCATAGCTTTAATTGGTTTTGCTGCTTATTCTTTAATGACTCCCGAAAATTTTACAGATTATTTAAGTCCGCTGTTTTTTGTGGGAACGCTATTCTTATCGGTAAAATATAAATTACATCCGGTGATTTTAATTTTTGGAGTAGCTTTATTGGGAATTATAATTTATTAAAAACAAAAATCCCACTGCTAAAATTTAACAATGGGATTTTATTTCTTCTTTTTCTATCGATTATTTGTTGGAAGGAAAAGAAGGACGAACTTCTATTTTACTTGGAAGAGTTCTGGATTCCATCTTCAACAAATCAACAACAATTTGTCCGATATCTTCTTTTTGAATTTTCCAAGCATCAGATTCATCCGGGGTGTTGTTATTAAAATAAGTAGCCACAGAACCCGGCATAATCACTGAAGTTTTAATTCCTAATTCGCGCAAATCCAACATTGCAGCTTGTGTAAATCCAGTAACTCCAAACTTACTGGCATTATAAGCACTTCCGTTTTTAAAGAAATTTGTTCCGGCAAGACTGGAAATAGATAAGAAATATCCTTTTTGAGATTTTAATTGTTCCAAACTTGCTTTAAGCGTATAAAAAACTCCGGTTAAATTCGTGTCGATTGTTTCTTTCCACTGCTCAATGGTCAAATCTTCTATAGCCGCAAAATGTCCAACACCGGCATTGGCAATTACCACATCAATTTTTCCGAAATTTTCTACTGTTTCAGCAATTGCTTTTTGCTGATCTTCAAAACTGCTTACATCTGCTTGAATTCCTATAACTTTTGCAGAAGAATCTACTTGTGCGTTGATTTCTTCTACAGTTTTATCTAAAGTATTTTGTGTTCTTCCGGTAATGGCAATATTCATACCTTGTGCTAAAAGAGATTCTGCAATTCCTCTACCAATTCCTTTGGTTCCTCCGGTGATAAAAGCAACTTTATGATTTAATTTTTTCATATTTAATTTTTTTCGAACTTAATAAAAATAGGATTTAATTTTCTTAAAAATAAAATAAAATCCTTTGAGATTATAGGTATAAGATATAATAACTCAACTATTTAATAAAACTATTGCTTATCAGAAAAAAAATAAAGATTTATCAGTATTTTTGAGAGTAAATATTAAAAACTATGAGATTTCACACAAGAAAATGGATAAGACCGGAGGATTTAAACGCGAATGGAACTTTATTTGGCGGACGATTATTGCAATGGATTGATGAGGAAGCTGCTTTATATGCAATAATTCAAATGGAAAATCAAAAAGTTGTCACTAAATTTATGAGTGAAATTGATTTTAAAAGTCCGGCTTATCAAGGCGATATTATTGAAATAGGAATAGATGTGGTCAATTTTGGAAACGCTTCTCTGACTTTAAAATGCGAAGTGAGAAATAAAATGACGCATCAAACTATTATTACCATAGATAAAATTGTGATGGTAAATATGGACGAGGAAGGAAAACCTAAACCTCACGGAAAAACCAAAATTGAATACGTTAAAGATAGATTGGCTAAATAATTTGCCAATCTATTAATTGGTTTTTGGCAAATAGTTTTTCTCTACATAAAAAGGTCCAAAAGGTAAAAGTGAACAAAGAATACTGATGATGAGTTGTTTTTTTGTCCAGTTTAATTTTTTGGCCATAATAAAAGCTCCAAAAACATAAGCAACAAATAAAACGCCGTGAATCGGACCTAATATTTCTACTAAAACCGGGTTATCTGCCATATATTTTAAAGGCATTCCCACAAATAAAAGCAGTAGAAAAGAAATAGCTTCAGAAGAACTGACAAGTTTGAATATCTTTATATCTGACAACATTTTTATTTTTTTGCCAAAGATAGAGTTTCATTTAAAATAAAGCATTGAAAACTTCATAATTATGCTTATTTAACAAATAGAAAAATAAGTAATTTTAAACAGCTTTTTCAACTTATATTTTTGTAATTTAAAGCAGTAAAATAACGTTTAAAACTCTGTATTATGAAAAAGGTTTTAATTTCTTTGGATTATCATCCAACTTCAGAAATTGTGGCCAAAGAAGGTAAAAAAATGGCCGAACAAATAAATGCTGAAGTACATCTGATTCATGTAGTCGGAGATGTGAATTTTTATAATGTCAATTATCCGGCACTTTTTGGATATGAATTTAACAGCCCGGGATTACAGCCTTTTAACTCCATAAACGAAGCTATAGAAAGAGGGGAAGAGTTTTTGGATAAAGCCGCAAATGAAGTAGGGGGAGAGGTGATTACCTCTGTTGCACAAGGAGATGCAGCAAATGCTATTTTGAATTATGCCAAAGAAAAAGACATTGATTTAATTGTGATGGGTACACACAGCAGAAGTATTTTTGAAAAAGTTTTTATCGGTTCCGTTGCCAGTAAATTGTTGGAAAAAACAAAAATTCCGGTGTATATGGTTCCTATTAATAAATAATTTATAATGAGATATATTTCTTTAATTTTCGTTTTTATTTTGTTGGGTTGTGTTTCTGCTCAACAAAAAAATCCTAATAAAACTGAAGCTATACAAAAAGAACTTGATAAAGATTCTTTCCAAATATATTTTGAAGAAGCTTTCCCCAAACAATCTTCTGGATTTATACGAGCTGCAGATCATAT
>JAJYSY010000072.1 GCA_021793375.1 Bacteroidota bacterium
TAGAAGTATCAGTAATATAGGTTAAAGCTTCTAAAGCTTTCATGCCTTTTTTGGAGTTTCCTTTAGGATTTAATAAAGGACTCCAAACAGCAACAGCATAAAGTCCGGGGCGTAGTGCAGCTATTCCGCCGCCAACACCACTTTTTCCGGGTAAACCTACTCTAAAACTAAACTCTCCTGCTTCATCATAAAAACCACAAGTTTGCATAATAGCATTAATTCGTTTGGCTTCTTGTGGTTCGATGATTTCTTCTCCGGTTGATAATAATTTCCCTTGGTTGGCAAAAACTGTAAAAGCATTGGCTAATTGTTGACAAGACATCGCAATGGAACATTGATGATAATATAAATCTAAGATTTCTTCAGGTTCATTTTTGATATTCCCTAAGGATTTCATGTAGTTTACCAAAGCTGTATTTCGAAAACCATGTTCTTTTTCTGAGATAAAAACATTTTTATTATAAGCAATGGTAGCATCTCCGGTGAGCTTATGTACAAACTTTAATAAAGCAGTTTTAGGATTTTCAAAATGTGAAATTAAAATATCTGCAATTACCAAGGCACCGGAATTAATAAAAGGATTTCTTGGAATTCCATTTTCTCTTTCCAATTCTGTTAAGGAATTATAAGGGTTTCCGGAAGGTTCTACATGCACGCGTTTCCAAATTTCTTTTCCCACACAAGTTCTGGCCAAAGTAAGGGTGAAAACTTTGCTGATACTTTGGATGGAAAACAACTCTTTATAATCTCCAAAAGAAAAACTTTCGTCGTTTAGTAGTTTTAGATGCATTCCAAATTTATTTGGAGGAACTAAAGCGAGTTCAGGAATATAATCCGGGATTTCTCCGCCTAAGTCAATGTCTTTTAAGGTGGTTTCAATTTCGTTTAAAACTTTTTGATAATCCATTAAGCTAAGTTTTTTAAAGAGGTTTTGGCATCTATTTCATAAGCTTTTTCTCCGGATTTAAATATCCTTGCTTTTAAAGGACCTTCTAAAATAATATCATCTTTAATGATTTTTAACCAACTTCCTTCGCGTAATCCCACCACCGGAATTTTATTTAAGTTTTGAAATTCTTTTATTCTTGTTTCTCGAGTTTCTCCTTGATGTGTAGAATTTGGATCCGGGTCTAAATAATGAACATTTAAGTTGAAAGGAATAATTCCCATAGTTTCAAAACTCGGCGGATAAATAATGGGCATATCATTTGTTGTTTTCATTGATAGTCCGCAAATATTACTGCCGGCGCTTGTTCCTAAATAAGGGGTCCCTGATAAGAGAGAAGACTTTAATTCTTGCATTAAATTGTGTTCATAAAGTTGATGAACCAATAAAAAAGTATTTCCTCCTCCGGTAAATATTCCTTCTGCATTTTGCAAAGCAGCAATTTTATCTTTTTTTTCGTGTAAACCTACTACTTTTTTATTCAGAAAAGCTAAACCTTCTTTTGCTTTGGCGGTATATTCGTCATGACTGATTCCTCCGGGTCTTGCAAAAGGAATGAAAATAATTTCTTCAACATTTTTATATAATTCCTCTAAAGTTTCTTTCAGATATACTAAATATCCTTTTCCATAAACTGTTGAAGTACTTGCCAATATTAAATTCATGATAATTTTTTGTCCAAAATTAGTTTAATCCACAGAGTTAACCAAGATATGAAAATGATTTTACTTTTTTAGAAAGTTGTTTTTGTGTATTTTTATAGAAAATAAAAAATATGAAAAGAATTATACTGCTTTTAACGATACTGATTTCAGGGTTTTCTTTAAATGCTCAAATCGATGAAAGTGTCAGGATTTCAGGAAAAATTAATGTAGCTTTAGAAGATGATGTTTCAGGAATAAATATTTTTAATATCAGTAATGGTCAATATACTTTTACGGATGAGTATGGAAGGTATAAGATAACAGTAAAAGAAGGAGATGAATTGGTGTTTAGCAGTGTGCAATATCAACAGTTTACTATTATTATCACAAAAGGTGTGATTGAAAAAAGAGAGTTAAATGTAAATTTAAGTACAAAAGCAAATGTGTTGGATGAAGTGGTTGTAAAACCGAGTTTATCAGGCGAAGCAAGTGTGGATGTCAAGAAAGTAAAAACTATAGAACCCAATATTCCTGGGATTGATGTAGATGAAGCTATCTATGGATATGATTATGAATTTACCTCAGATCGCTTTAATTCTCCTGATAATGATGCTATTGATAAAGGATATTTAAAAAACGGAATCAACTTTGTTGGGATTTTTAAATCTATTTTTGGAATTAAAAATAAAGTCAAAGAAAATCAACAGGAATATATGGATATTCAGATTCGGAAATTATATACAGATGAGTTTTTTAAACAATATTTGGATATAGAAGAAGAAAAAATCAATGATTTTGTGTTTTTTATGGAAGATAGAGGAATGAGTATAGAAAAAATAAGAAGATTTAATGACCTTCAACTGATTGAATATATTCTTGATGAAAGTAAAGCTTTTAACAAGCAAAAAGAAGATTAATTTTATTTAAAAAATTTACGATGTTTTAGATTTCTTTTAAAACATCGTAAACTTTTCCGATTGGCATTCCCATTACATTGTAAAAAGAACCTTCTATTTTATCGATTCCGATTTTGCCAATCCATTCTTGAATTCCATATCCACCGGCTTTATCATAAGGATTGAAATTTTCTATATAATAAAGAATTTCTTCATCAGCTAAATCTTTAAAATAAACTTTGGTGATATCGTGAACAATAAATTTTTGTGTAGTTGTCATAATACAAGCAGCAGAAATTACTTGATGTGCATTTCCTGATAATTTTTTCAGCATATCATAAGCTTGTTTTTCGTTTTTTGGTTTGTGCAAAACTTCTTTATCTTGCCAAACTATAGTATCTCCGGTGATTAAAATATCTTCGGGATTCAACTCTTTTAAAAAAGCTTTTGCTTTTAATTCTGCTAAGAAATCGGCAATTTCTTCTCCTTTTAAAGTGTTGGGGAAATTTTCTTCTACAGATTTCAATCTGACTTCAAAATTTAAACCCAAATCTTTGATGAATTGTTGACGCCTGGGAGAAGCAGAGCCTAAAATTAGATTTCTGTTTTTTAATTTTTCTGCTAACATTATTTTAAAATAAATTGATATAATCCTATAGAAATAATACTAAAGAAAATTACAGCACTCATTAATATTTGTAGGTTAAAGAATTGTTTTTTATTGTTTGCCATCAGGATTTTAATCGAGACAAAAAACAAAGGAGCTAAAATCAAAACAAGTGCATAAATCAATGCGGTGGTGTTTGCATATAAATATTTATAAATGTAAAATATAACTGCTGCAATTGGTAAAATATTCAATGCAAAAATAACTTTACTTGTTCTTTGCACACCAATACTTAAGGATAAAGAATTCCAATTGTTTTTATGATGAATGTCTGTGTTTTTTTGGTTGACAATCAATTCTCGGATTAAAAACAATAAAGCCAAAAAGATGGAATAATCTTTTAAAACAGAGAAAAACGTGGTGAGTGTTTGTCCGTTTTCTTCATTTATGGCCGGAAAAATATCAAAAAGTCCAACGCTTAAAAAGCTTAATCCGGCTAAAAAACTGATGATTAACGGACGCAAAACAATTTTTTTTTTAAGTCCTTTTGCATTGGCATATAACAAAGCGGAAGCCAAGATAAAAAGAATAGCAAAACTTGGATATCCCACCATATTTGCTAAATAAAATCCGATGAGCATTCCAATTACATTTAAAGCAAAAAAGAGATTAAAAGCTGTTTTTACGCTGATTTTTTCTCCTTTTATAGTTCGATACGGAAGATTTATGGTTTTTTCATTCACATTATAAAGTTCGTAAATAATAAATCCTGCGGCGGCAATACAAACCGTGGCAGCAGAAACCAAAGAAAATCCGAAAGCGTTTAAAGTAATCGGAATTTGTGTAGGACCAAAAAGTGTTTCTAATAAAGGATGAAAAAAGGTGTATTTTATTAAAAACTGAGCAAGGATTAATAATAATAAATAAGGCCAGCGAACAAGGTTGAGGTATTTCAAAATAAAAAAATTAGCTTTTAGAAAAAGGGATTAAAAATTGATTTTAAAGGTTTTTAAAAAATTAAAAATTCCATTTTCCTTGAATTTTCATCACCTGTTCAATCAAATCTCTCACACAACCTTCTCCGCCATTCAGGTGAGAAATATAAGTGGAATTTAGTTTTACTTCAGGTGCGGCATCTTGCGGACAAGTAGGTAAACCAATTAATTTCATCGGATAAATATCAGGAATATCATCTCCCATATAAGTTACATTTTCCGGTTTGATATTATAAGTATTGAAATATTCATTCAGACTTTCAATTTTATTGTCAATTCCCAAATAAACATCAGTAACGCCCAAACCTTCCAAGCGTTTTCTTACGCCTTCATTTTTTCCGCCGGAAATTATACAAACATTATATCCGGATTCAATAGCTTTTTTAATGGCAAAACCATCGCGAACACTCATTTCACGTAATAATTCTCCTTCTGTGGAAACCAAAAGTCTTCCATTGGTTAAAACTCCGTCCACATCAAAAATAAAAGTGGTAATTTGACGTAAGGTTATCTTATAATTTTGATCCATGTTCTTTTTGAATTGATTTGGTGAGCAAGGTATAAATTTCTTTTAAATCAGACGAATCCAATTGACTTAAATGAGTGTTTATTGTTTTTTGATCTCCTCTTTTGGCAGGTCCGGTTTGGACGTTTTTAGGAGAATCCTTTGTGGCTTTACGTGCGGTTTCTAAAATTAAAGCATGTAAAGTTTCAAAAGGAATATTTTCTTTTTCGCAGATTTCTTCTGCAATTCTATATAATTGATTGGTGAAATTACAAGCAAAAACAGCAGCTAAATGTAAAGTTTTTCGCTGTGCAGTGCTGATTTGAAAAACCTTGGAACTGATGGTTTTTCCTAATTGAAAAAGTGTTTTTAAATCCTCTTTATGTTCAGATTCAATACAAATGGGAATTGTTGAAAAATCAACTTCTTGTGTTTTAGAAAAAGTTTGCAAAGGATAAAAAACTGCATTTCTTTTTGCTAAATTCGATAGAGGAACACTTCCTGAAGTGTGAGCAATAATTCCATCAAAAGAAGAAATACTTGAAATTACTTCTTGGATTGCATCATCAGAAACGGAAATAAGATAAACATCAGCAGGTAAAATTTCTTTTAAAGAAGTAGTGGTAGGCACTTTATTCTCAAAAAACTGTAAATTTGAAACACTCCGATTATATACTTGTATAACTTCTACATCTTGTGAAGAAGCAAAAGCAGTATATAAATGCGAAGCCAAATTTCCTGCACCAAAAATAACAACTGTAAGCATAATGCAAAATTAAGATTATTTAGAAAGATTTAAAATTTATTAAAAACTAAGTTTTAAAAAATGAAAAAGTTGATTTATAATTGTCCAAAATTCTGAAGCACATGAAACGTATTATTGTAAATTTTAAAAAGCTCACTCCTGAAATAATGAGCAAACTTGTTGAAAAATATCCTGATGGATATGGAGATGATGATATCATCACTTTTAAAAATGCTAAAAATGAAGTGGTTGAAGCAGTTGAATTAAGAACTGAAGATTGTATTTATTTGGTAAAAGTCAGTACACGTCTGCAAGATGTAATGGCTGATTTTGACGAAGAAGATTATGAAGACGCTGAATTTAGCGAACCTATTGTAGATTTACCGGAAAGAGATATGGATGAAGATCTTGATGATGAGTAATTAAAACTTAAGAAGTTTTAAGTTTATCCTTAAAAACTTGTCTCAACTTCTCTAATTTAGGATTAATAATTACTTGACAATAAGGAAATTCTTGATTTCGATTATAAAAATCCTGATGAACTTCTTCTGCGTCATAAAAAGTTTTTGCACTTTCAATCTTAGTCACAATTTTGCCGTCGAAAGTAGTGGAATTTAATTCTTCAATTACTTCTTCGGCAATTCTTTTTTGCGTTTGATTTTCATAAAAAATAACACTTCGGTATTGTGTACCCACATCATAGCCTTGTCGGTTTAAAGTGGTAGGATCGTGAGTGGTAAAAAATATCATCAATATTTCACGAAAACTGATTTTATCAACATCAAATTTTAATTGAACTGCTTCTGCATGTCCGGTGAGTTCATTTACCACTTCTCTATAAGCAGGATTTTTTACATGTCCGCCGGTATATCCGGATTTTACAGATTCAATTCCTTTTACTTTTCTAAAAACTGCATCTGCACACCAAAAACAACCATTTGCCAAAGTTGCTGTTTCCAAAGTTTTCATAAAATATCTTTTTCCAAATTTAAAGAAAGTGAAACATTTTCGGTTTTCATTTAACGCAGCTTTAAAAATTAAGAGGGAATTGTATTTTAGAATCGCTGATTTAAGCAGAAAAGATTATTTTTGTAAACCGTACATTATGATTTACACCAAACATTTACATAAATATTATGATGATTTGCACGTTTTAAATGACGTGGAATTGCATATTGCAGAAAAAGAAATTGTTTCTATTGTTGGCGCTTCAGGAGCAGGAAAAACAACTTTATTGCAAATTTTGGGAACTTTAGATTTTCCTTCTAATAAAAATAAAGGAGAACTGCGTTTAAAAGGAGAAGATGTTTATCGTTTGTCCAAGAAAAAATTAGCCAAATTTAGAAATGAAAATATTGGATTTATCTTTCAATTTCATCAACTCTTACCTGAATTTACAGCATTAGAAAATATTTGTATTCCGGCTTTTATTAAAAACACACCGCGAAAAAAAGCAGAAAAAAGAGCTTTGGAGTTATTGGATTTTTTAGGATTAAAAAACAGAGCAAATCATAAACCTTCAGAATTGAGTGGAGGAGAACAACAACGTGTTTCTGTGGCTCGCGCATTGATCAATAATCCATCTATTATTTTGGCAGATGAACCTTCAGGAAATTTAGATTCGGAATCTGCAGAAAATCTACATCAACTATTCTTTAGATTGAGAGATGAATTCGGACAAACCTTTGTGATTGTGACACATAACAAAGAATTAGCAGATATGGCAGATAGAAAATTAACCATGGTTGACGGAAAAATCAGTTAAAAAATAATCCTTGATAAACAAAGAAAAACTTTCTGGAATAAGGTTTAAAACAGTTGTTTCAAAACGAGATTTTATCCACGCCAAAGAAATGTTTAAAGCTTATGAAAAATCTTTAGATTTTAAGCTTGAATTTCAAGATTTTGAAAAAGAATTAAATAAGATAGATGAAATGTATGCGCCACCGTTTGGAGGTGTGATTTTAGCTTTTCATCAAGCAAAACCAGTGGGATGTATTGGAATTAGAAAATCAACACAGCAATAGGAGAAATAAAAAGAATGTATGTTTTTCCTGACTTCAGAAGAAAAGATATAGGATTTGAATTACTTAAACTTATATTGGAAAAAGCAAAAGAATTAAAGTATAAAAAAGTAAGATTAGATACTTTAAAAAGTATGAAATCTGCAGTAAAACTTTATCGGTTTTTCGGATTTTATGAAATTGATTCTTATTATAATAATCCGTTGGAAGATGTTTTATATATGGAAAAACGAATAAATAAAGATTAAAAAATCATCAAGAAAATAGAAAATATTAGATCG
>JAJYSY010000018.1 GCA_021793375.1 Bacteroidota bacterium
CGAAATGAAAACAGAATTGCAGGAGTTGTTAGCAATGACAGAAAAAGCCGTAGATAAATATTCGCCTATTTTCAAAAAGGAAAAATGGCTTGATAATCAGGAAGTCTGCTTGATGCTGAACATTAGCAAACGTACACTACAGACTTATAGGGATAAAGGATGGCTATCTTATTCTAAACTGAACCGCAAGAATTATTTTAAATATTCAGATGTCCGAGCTTTACTTGAAGCCGGACAGTCGCCTAATATGGATGATGATGGATTTATGGACCAATGAGAATAAGGAAATCAATGCACACCAGAAGATGTTATCACAATTGAGAGAATGCATTGAAGAAATTCTAAAGAATTACCGACCGGTAATGAATGGAGAAATTTACCTCTCCGGCGAAGAAGTTTGTGAAATGCTACATATCAGTAAACGGACTTTACAACAATACCGGGATGACTCTCTATTACCTTATATTCGAATTGGTGGTAAAATTATCTATAAAGAAAGTGATATCCTCAGTATTTTGGAAGAGAACTATAGGAACGCTAAAAATTAAGTACTCCGTGGGTCGGGCTTAATTGGCATCATCGCACAACGTCTTACTTCTATTGATGCACAGCCGTAGTCTACCATTACTTTCCCTTCAATAAGATACAATCCTTTGCCTCGAATTGGGAATCTTCTTAAGCTTTGAGGAAAGTGAACCGTATCAATAAAATCTCCGTTACTATCCAAGAAAGTCCCGAATTTCATAATCTTTTTGTTCTTCGTCCGCACGGTTTTATACGTCACTAAATGGGCGACTATCCGTACAATTTGACCACAAAAAGAAGTCAATGTTTTCGCAGTAACATTACCCAGATAATCGGATTTGGCAAGATCGAACATACTCCCCGAAACGGGAAACCCCATCAGCTCGATTTCATCGTAAAGATCTTCCAATTCATCCCTTACAAATACCGGTAACTGTGGTTGTGCGATGGTATTGGGAAACAGTTGCTCTCTTTGTGTATGACTGGCTCTACTTTTGTGCAGCAATAAATGAGCCTCCCAAAGCAATTCTTTTTTTCCGACTCTCAAAAAACGAAATGCACCGCAACGTATAAGAATAACGATCTGCTCTAATCCTGCTTTTGTCCGCAAATTGAAGTTTTCAAGCCCCGTATACTCTCCATTACGTTGCCTTTCTTTGGGAATAAGTTTTGCAAGACTGCTTTCGAGGTTTAACAAACAATCAAAGCCCAAGAATATATTGCGCCCCTCTATGGAAGTATTATAAGCACTTTTATTCACACTGGGCAGGCAGATATTCCCGCCTGCTTTCTTTGCTTCATTAATATAAACTTCGCGAGCGTAAAATCCGCCATAATTATTCAGCACAGACACTATAAATTCCAGAGGATAATACGTTTTCAAGAATAAACTTTGATAACTCTCTACGGCAAAGGAAGCACTATGAGCTTTGTTAAAACTATACCCTGCAAAGGATTTCATTTGTCGCCAGACTTCTTTTGCCACTTCATCGGGATAGCCTTTTGTCCGACAGTTGCTGAAATATTTTTCTTCGATCTCTCCCAGATGGTTTACGTTGCGGTATTTCCCACTCATCATTCTGCGAAGTACATCAGCATCTGCCAAGTCCAGTCCACCGAAGTGATGCCCGATTTTCATCACGTCTTCTTGATAAACCATAACGCCGTAGGTATCTTCCAGCTGCTTTTTGAATTCAGGATGTATATACTCGACCTTATCGGGATTGTGGTGACGCTCGATGAAAGCCTGCATCATTCCCGAACTCGCTACGCCGGGTCGGATAATGGAGCTTGCGGCAACCAATGTCAAATAATCATCGCATTGCAGTTTGCTGATCAACTGACGCATTGCCGGGCTTTCGATATAAAAACAGCCTACGGTATTGGCAGAACGCAATTGCTCGGCAATTAAGGGATCGGTAAAAAAATGTTTGGGGTCAGAAGTATCTATTGTTTCACCTTTGTTCTGCTTGATTAATTCCCGACAATCCCCAATATGTCCGATACCCCTTTGGGATAGAATATCAAATTTTTCAAAGCCAATATCCTCCGCCACGTACATATCGAACTGTACTGTCGGCAATCCCTTTGGCGGGTAGTCCAAAGCAGAATAGCAAGTGAGTGGCTTCTCAGAAATCAGAACACCCGAAGCATGTATCGTTCGTTGGTTTGGAAAGTCAACCATCTGATTGTAAACAGACAAAATAGTATGGGTCACCTCATTTTTATTGAGCATATTTTGAGGCTCACGAATCAGTCGATCAATCTCACTTTTCGGCAAACCATAAACTTTACCCAGTTCACGGATGATGGAGCGGTCCCGAAACATCCCCATTGCCCCCATTAAAGCCGTATGCTCACTTTGATAACGCTTAAAAATATAATCGTACATTTCATCACGGTCACGCCACGAAAAATCAATGTCAAAATCGGGGGGGCTTTTCCTTTTCGGATTGAGAAAGCGTTCAAAATAGAGATTTAGCTCAATTGGGCACACATCGGTAATCTCCAAACAATACGCTACAATGCTGTTGGCTCCGCTTCCCCGTCCCACATAATGAAAATTTCGGCTTCGGGCATATCTACAGATATCGTCCGTGATTAAGAAATAGCTCGAGAAATTGAGTTTGTCGATGATATCCAATTCCTTTAAGACACGTTCTTTGGCTTCTCTGTTATCTTTTCCATATCTCCTGACAAAGCCATCCATCGCATATTTATACAATAACTGTTTGTCATCATATCTATTTCCGGTAAAGGTTTTCTTGTTTTTGATGCTTTTGAAATCGAAATCAAAACTGCATTCAGCCAGTAAACGTTTAGTGTTTTCTATGAGTTGTGGTACACGTTCATAAACTTTCAATAATGCCGATTCACTGATAAAAAATTCCGTTTCCTTTCCAATTTGCTCCGGGGGCAATTGGGAAATAAGCATATTGTTGTCAATAGCTCGTAATTGCTTGTGTAATTGAAAATCAGTTTTCCTGAATGAAATAGGATGTAATATTACATAACGATTTTCATACTTTCTGGGCGTCATTATAAACCGATTGATTTCCCGTGGACGTACACCGATAAATTCATTGTCTTTTAACGCAGTTTCTTTAATGCTGCCAAAAGGATAAACAACAAATACATTTTGAAACTCCGGGGCAATTGTGGGTAAAGCCGATTTAGTGCGATTGGCCTCGGTCATCAACTCATTCAGTTCTTTAAATCCCTGTTCGTTTTCGGCAATTCCTATGTACAAAAGTTGGTTGTCATTTCGGAATTCCATTCCTGCCAATCCATTGATGTCTGCCTTTTTACATTGTTTGATAAAATCAAGGGTTGCTGATGAATTGTTGATATCGGTCAATACGGCCGTGTCATGACCATAGGTGCGGAGACTTTCGATGAGTGTTTCAATGCCCATTGTTCCGTATCTCAGGCTATAATAGCTGTGTAAGTTGAGTAGCATATCTCAAAATGAATTTTAAATTGTTAACCCCCTTATTACCGATTGATAGCCGTATCGTTTTCTGATTTTATCCATTGCATTGGACAGGTCGATTTCCTTGCGCGTATCATCAAACAAATTCATCTGATAGGATCCTGTTATCAAATTGCTGAATTTTACGCCGATGAGCCTAATGAGCATCCTCCGACTGAACAGCTTGTCGAATAACTGAAATCCTTTCTGAGCAATAACCGTTTCCGAGGCTGTAAATGGAAGTTTCGCCTGGGCCGTATGGGTATCGAAATTACTATATCGAATTTTTAAGGTAATACAGGAAGTCAACCTGCCTTCTTGACGCAGATCAAAAGCCAGTTCATCTATCATTGAAAATACCACCCGTCTCAATAAATCCATATCAATGGTATCTTGTTCAAAGGTGGTTTCCTTGCTCATACTTTTTTGCTCGCAAAACGGTACAACCGCACTGGGGTCTATACCGTTTGCTTTGTTCCAGATATTGACACCATTTTTGCCTAAAACCTGTCTCATCGTCAAAACATTCATCTGCTGTAAGGTATAAATATGGGAGATCCCCATATTGCGCAGTAATGGATAAGTCTTTGGACCAATACCAGGGATTTTTCGAATGGACAACGGCGCCAAAAAAGGTTTTTCCGTACCGTTCTTTACTTTTTTCTCTCCACCGGGCTTGGCTTCGCCTGTCGCTATTTTGCTCACCGTTTTATTGCCTGAAAGGCCAAATGAAATGGGCAATCCCGTTTCTTTGATAATATATTGTCGGAGCTCTTTTGCCAGTTTCCACGTTCCGAAAAACTTATCCATTCCCGTCATATCCAAATAGTGTTCATCAATAGAAGCTTTTTCTACCACAGGTATTTGCTCTTCGATGATTTCCGTAACGATGTTGGAATATTTGCTGTACAGGTCGTGATCGCCATTAACCAAAACGGCCTCAGGACAAAGTTGTCTGGCCAATCGCATCGGCATTGCGGAATGCACGCCGAATTTTCGGGCTTCATAACTGCACGAAGCCACCACGCTCCGATTGGAGTTCCCACCAATTAGCACGGGTTTCCCTATAAGAGCACTATTTAAGAGACGTTCAACCGACACAAAAAAGGTATCTAAATCACAATGTACAATCGTTCGTTCCATTCTTCCTTAATTTTTACGGTTCAAAATTACTATTATTTATAGCTAATTGTTTTATATTTGTTGCTACAAATAATATCAATGTCAGTATTTTCAGAAAACCTACGTTATCTGCGCGCTCAACTTGGCCACTCTCAGCAACGGGTGGCTGATGATTTGATCATCACTCGAGGACGGTATGCCAAATATGAAGATGGCGCCTCGGAACCTCCTTTTGAACTGCTTCAGAAAATTTCGAGGTACTATAATGTCAGTATAGACTTATTGATTTCCCTGAATTTGAAAAAATATCCCCTTAAAGATATTTTGGAGTTACCGGGAAATCGGGTATTACTGCCGATTAAAGTGGGAGTGCAAGGGGAAGATAAGATTGAAATCATCCCTTATAAGGCATCAATGGGGTATTTGGATGGGTATGCCGACCCCGAGTATATAGAAAGCCTACAAATTATCTCATTGCCCTTTCTCAGTACCGGAAAATACCGGGCATTTCCTGCGGAGGGAGACTCGATGCCGCCGCATCCTGATGGCTCTTATATTATTGGAAAATATGTAGAAAGCCATACCGATTTGAAGATAGGAAAAACGTATGTGTTCATTACCCGAAGCGAAGGCGTTACTTATAAACGACTTTCAAAAATTCTTTTCGAAGAAATAGAAGTATGCCCGGATAACGATTTTTATAAATCCTATACGATTCCGCTATCTGATATTTTAGAGGTTTGGGAATTTGCGTGTAGCATAGCCACACAAGAGTTCTCAAAAACCGATTTCCAATTGGACAATATCAAGGTATTGAATTTATTTGAAGAGCTGAAAAACGAGATTCAGGAATTGAAAAAAGCTGATTTAAATAAGAAGTAGATAAAGAATTCCTTTCTTCTTTAATAGTCATCAATTTGAAATATAATATTGCTGTACATCATGAGCTTTATTATCTTTGTGATTAAAATATAAAAAACTTAAAGTGTTTTTGCTTTAAATCTTGGTACTGAAAACTGGTAATTTTTGTATCCCCAAGACAATAAGTAAGAACGCTCACGCGATAGGCGTGGGCGCTCGCTTATTCGGGGATAGGCATACCAGTGCCGCAGTATCGATAAGTGTGGTTGCCTGCGCTTTTTTTGTACAGGTTCCACAGACTAACATCAAAATTTTAGTGCTATGGAATCAACAAAAAGACCCGATAGGATTCGTCTTGCCTTTATCACAGACAAAAGCCCAATTATCGATATCATTAGCAACGACTTAACGACTTCAGGATTAAATATCCTGTTCCATTCGGAGAATGTGGAGGACGGGTTATCTCAGTTGGCATCATTACAGGAACTTCCCGAAGTTTGTATTATAGACCTTGATTTTTACAACGGAAATATATTGAACCAACTAAGAAAATTAAAGACGGAACTTCCAACCATCAGGTTAATTGTCCATACCGATATTGACGATAATGAAATGGTAAATACCCTTTTTGGAATAGGTATAGAAAGTTGTCTACTTTTAGGTAGCGATGCGAACGATGTTATAAATGCTATTGAAAGAAATAAATTTTTATAATCTAACTCTCATCGATGATTTTAATTATCTTGTTGTTTTCTATTTCAAAATGTATCTGACCAAATTTTTGCAATGGTCGTTCTTCCGGATGTTATAATGTCCAAAATTAATCAAGCGACGTTCTTTTGCTTCTTTCCTTGGGTCGCTTATGTTGCAAGAAAAGAAGACCAAACAAACACTACCTTTTTGACAAAATGTAGGGCGAAGGATATGTGGAGTGGTACATTTTGGCAAAGTGGTTGTCCCTTTTGAAATGCAAAAATGTGTTTCCGACCGTAGTGAGGAATTGCATTTTTGCCGCCCGACTTGGGCTATTATGCGACTGGAATAGGCTGTGAGCGGAAGTTTTTTAGGTTTAGAAAAAATCCTCGGTATTCCGTCATACCATTTCGAAATAATCCCCAAAGTAAAGAACATCCCATTTGAGTCAGTGCCGAATTGATATATAAATCCTGTTTTTCCAAAGCTTCCGCAAGTGAGCAACTTGGTGTATCGTCCTTCAATTCGGATTGTCTAAGCAAATCTCCGTGTTCCTCCGTTACAAAAGGCAGGTTTCCCACGGGCTCATATTTTTCTGAATCAGGCTGTTTAATCTCTCCTACGGTAGATAATATTACTTGTCCGGTATATCTATTGTTTCCAAAATCCAACCAATATTTTGGTGTATCTCTATAGCCTCTGTTATGAGAGTTCAATTCCCTCAAAATGTCGGCAACCTCAAAACGTGTTTGCACATTATCTACACAAGTAAAAGTAAGGGTTGCTTGAGCATTTTTGGGTACTTCTTCAAAATGGTTTCTTTCAAATTTTCGATTTTCAGCTTTCCAGTTTGTGCCTGTACAACGATTGACCCGATTGATAAGAGCTACGGATTTTGGAAGTCCGAGTTCACTCTCAAAAAATCGTTGCCGACCCAAATTAGCATCGGTAATAATATCGTTATCCCATAAGCGGATGTGTAAACCTGCATGCCCCAATTCAAGTAAGCTATGATTCATTTCCATTAGGGCTGTCAAAACCTTAGAGCCTGTGCCACCTGCTCCGATTAGGTTCACTGTAATTGGATTAGTAGGGCTTAAAAGATAATTGTCCACAAAATGTACTTTTGTTCGATATTGCTTCTCACCAGTTGTTTTCTCCACATTCATCGCAATAGGTTTTTAAGGGTTTTGTTGTTCTTTTTTAATACTTCCTTTGGAAAAGGATTATTGGTATTGATCAGGTCTTTCCATACACTTACACAATTTCCTTTAATTGGGCTTTGTCCTCCCAACAAATGACTGAAATACGAATTGAAAAAATAATGTTCCCAAGCTTGGGTGAATTCCTCGACCGAAGCCGAGTTTTTGATTTCGATATTCACCGTTCCCATACATACGCGACCGTCTGTATATACATTAAAAAAAGGCGCATAATATAGTGGCGTTTTTTCTGTCGGTCTTTTATTGTCGGAAAGTGCAAATACCATTAGATTTTTTTTACCTGCAAACCAAAGCATTGGGGGAACGTGGGCTTTCCCGCTTGGAACGCCTAAATTGTCAACAAAATAAAGCTGCCTTTGTTGTGCTTTCGTGTACCATAGTACAGTGGCTTTTTTACTTGGATTGATATGCAGAATAGTTGTAGGCAAAACTCCCTTAGGCTGTAAAAAAACCTTATCTCTTTCCTCATCGGTCTGCAAAGTTTTCGCCAAATTGCTTGCTTCTCTTTCGGTTAGTGGATGGGCATTGATAGGATTTCCGTTACTGTCCATATCAAAATGTTCTACATACGAATCTCTTTGCAATCCATCAGTTTCATAGAAAACCAAAGCGGATTTCGGGTAATATAATTCTCCATAATCTGTGGTAATATCTCTTGAATTCTTCATCTTTTCTCTGTTTTATACTCATATAATAATCCTGTCAAATCGTTTAATACAGCAAATAATCGCTTTTCAAAATCTAAATTCATTGTTGTTATTTTCCGCCCGTCGAAGCATTTTTTGATTGACGGTTCTTCGATTTTATCACATTCATTAAATTCATTGTTGATGCTTTCCACAAGGTTCTCATATAACCACCCTTTTGTATCAGCTACAAAAGCTATATATTTTTCCATTCCGATTACTTCATCACAATATTCATAGGAATTCTGTTCGTATAGCCTGGCATTCCTAAAAATACTCATCGTAGGGTGTTCCTTAAAAAGTGCATAAGCATTTGAAGCTACTTTGAAACATGCCTTATCCAATGCATCTCGGACCTGAAATGAATTTATTCGCTTTTCAAAAGCTTTGAGATTAGCAAGATTATATAGTTTTTGTTCTATGAGGTTCCCAATACTTTCGGATTTTATAAATTCTCTTTTATAGCTTTTAATTTCTTGGGTTTCTTCTTCAAATTCTATCCATTCCTTGTGCATTTCATATACCCAATACAGATAACTCTCTTCCTGCCTGTAATAGGGTATATTTACAATATGATAGAAGTAACTACATACGGATAAGAGTAGTTTTGCCGTAGACCTTCTCCTTTTGTTCCGCAACATTTTAAACAGCGGAATAATTGGAATGTAATACAGAGTGGTCTCGGTATCATAGCGCTCTGTACTTTCTATATAGGTTTTCTCTTCATTTGTTATCAATCGTACATCTTCCCAATTTTCAATAGTCTGTTTGAGTTTGTTTTTCAAATCCCACATTGCTAACGCAATATTATAGGGAAAATAGAACTGCTGAGATTGCATCGGAACGATGTGATAATGATTGGCGAGAAGGGAAAGAGACTTATAAAAATCCCTTTCCGTTTTCTTACAAGTTTGTACCGATTGTACCATTTTCAATTTAGGTAGAAATGTACACTTCAGAATACCATTGGTAGCATTGTAATCGGTACGGATTTTCGATTGTCTTTTTGCACCTCGTCTGCGTCTTTTGGTCTTTGCATCCATTGTGCAAACTCGCCCAACTGTCGGTGCAACTGTCGTTGTCTTTTCTGTTCGGGAACTGTTATCATTCCCGATATTATTTTGTTTTGCATAGTTCATAGTTTTTGATTTTTGGTTCAACCTTTAGTGCCCATTACGCTTTCAAACCTGTATTCGATAACATCGTCTTTTATTTTTGGGGATGATACTTTGGCGGTAGTCAAAATAGGATATATATTGGCGTAATAGTTCATTACGGCTTCTACGCTCCACCGTGCTTCAGGGTCGGTCAATCTAATTTCCTGTCCTTTATCTTGATGTATAAAAACTCTCGGTAATACTGTTGCTAATAACATAACTATTGATTTTTGGGATTAATACTGTTTATCTTCTTCGCCTACGTTATCTAAAGGATAATCGGCGGTCGTTTCTTTTGCCTTTGGCGTTTCAGTTTGGTTGTCAATGACGCCGAATAGGTTCGGCTCAAACTGTGCTGACAATGTGGATTTACGTTTACGTATCTCGTCTGCTTTTTCGGGGAACTCTGTAGTTTGGGGTACTTTTATCCACGCTTCCCGAAATTTGCCCGCTTTCTCCAATTCATCCACTTTTGCCATACCATCTTTGTACTTCTTGTCTTTGGCTTGCTTTTCTTTTTTAGCTTTCTCGGCTTTTGCTTTTTCCATTGCCGATTGCTTTTTGACTTCTTCCATCTGTTTCAGGAACTTCTCCATATCCACCATTACACCCGAAATGGATTGTATTGGAGTTTTTATCTGCTCAAAAAATTCTTTGTCAAACTCCTGAGGAGTAGCATTAAAAGTCAAAGGGGGAATGAGGTTTTTAGCACTATCTCCGCATTGCTCATTGTTGAGCAATACTGTTACGATAAGGTTGTTATTCTCTCCTTTGGAGATATTCAGTTGCATTACTCCAGTAAAGTCCAACTGTGCTATCTGATTAAAAAAATTTGTATCCATTGCTGTGAAGTTTTTGTGTTGTTATTTGAAATTTAATTGCTGTTAGTTTTTTATACATATCCGTCCAATAGGCTTTTTTCCTTTTGTCGAATTCGGTGGAACTTTCATTCTTGTGTCTATATTCTTTGAATTCTGCCGTTATTTTTATGGCTTTGTCAAGGTCTGTGATTTCGATTGGGCATCCGTTTAAATCAGTGATGTGCATTAGTTTTTCGGTTTTAATAAGTGATTTCTGCTATTTTGTCAATCCTGCCGTGAATGAAACTGCGCAAGCTTGTTTTATCAGGGGCATTATATTCCTGCCAACTGCCGTACTGTTTCACTACATAGGTTTTTAAAATATCCTCGAATCCAAACCGATATCCCCTTAAGGGTACTGCACTTCTAAAAAATGAATTTCGGTTTACTGCTTCTGCAAGCCAATTTTTCTCGGCTCGGCTCAATTTCTTGCCTTGGTTCAGCTTTTCCCTTAGTTGATAAACCTTTGAGGTTTTCAGTGTTTTCAATTCAGGTACTTCGTGGCTAACAAATTTTGTGGCTATTACTGCTGTTTTCATTGTTGAAAAGTTTTAATTATGATTTGCTTTAATTTTAAGCTACCATCTTAAAATGGATGGTAGCCTGATGATGGTCATGCGGTTAAAATGGAAGGTCATTTTCCACATCTTGTTCTACCATACGGTTTTCTACCCGTTCAGTTATTTGTACGTTTTTGGTCTTTCTGCCTCCGCCGTGTAATTTAATTTGGGAGGTATGAAAATTTAACCCTGCTTTAGGTTCTCCATCTGCCCCAAGCCAAGCTCTTGCGCTCACTCGCCCTATGAGTTCCACCAAAGTACCTTTCACTAAAAAGTTGGCTACTTTGGACGAAATCCAATAGGAGCAGTTGAAATAAGCTGTTTGCTCGATACGTTCGCCTTGCTTGTTTCTGTAACTGTCATTCACCGCTACTGAAAAATTCACTACCTTTCTGTTATCGTCAAAGGTTTTTACGGTGGCATCTCTTGTTAGTCTTCCTGTAATGTTCATAATTTTGATTTTAAAGTTTAACATTTGTTAGGTTTGCTTTTTCCGTCCTGCTTTGCTTTTCACCGCTCCGCTTCGCTTCGCAAATTTTTTTCCAAAACAAAAACCGGAAAAAAGAAAGCAGCAACACCAAGCGGGCGTAGCGGAAAAACCAAAAGGAAACGGAATAAGTCCCAACGGGTGGGTTTGAGAGGCACGAACAAAGCCATTATGCCGTAGTCTTTTGGTTGGCCTTGTGCGGAGGTCGCCCGCTATACCTTAGCTGCCTTTTTATCGGTTGATTTGGAAAATACTTTCTAATAAACTTTCCATATAAATGAAGCAGGTTATGGTAACCTGCGACAGAGAGTTGAAAATCCGGCAATGCGGTTGAAGTAGCGGGCGTGTTAGGATTTTCAATTTTCTGTCTAAAAAGTAGCTATGAGCTCTTTTACTGCAACGACCAAAGGGAGAAAGGTAAATGTGCTTTGGATACAAAAAACCAATCGATATAGCAGGTTATGGAAACCTGCAACAGAGATTTGAACAACGCAGTATCAATAGCCGATGAGAATGTGCTGCATTGTTCAATTTTCTGTTCAAAGTGTAGCCATTAGCTCTTTTACTGCAACGACCAAAGGGAGAAAAGTAAATGTGCTTTGGATACAAAGATCTAAACGTAAAAAAAGCAGGAGATTATCCTGCTTGCTTATAGTATATTCAAATAACTAACTATAAATTAATTTTTTGTAGCTTCTTCAAATATGGCTTCCATTTCCCTAAATTTATGAGTTACTGCATCCATGTCTTTACTGATTTTCTGACTGGTGATTTTAGCATAAATTTGAGTTGTGGCAATGTTTTTATGTCCCATCATTTTGCTTAAACTTTCCAACGGAATACCTTCAGTTAAAAACATCGTTCCAAAGGTGTGTCTTGCTGTGTGGAAGGTTATTTTTTGTTCTGTAATAATCTCAGCGTTTTCTATTAATATTTTAATGTGATTGTTACAGGTATTATTTGTAGGAACTGGAAATATAAATTTAGTTCGAGTCGTACCCTTGTACTTTTCAATAATACCCTTGGGAATATTCATTAATCTAACATTCGAGGCAACATCCGATTTTTGTCTCCGACTGATAATCCATTGGTGTCCATCGAAGAAAGTCTGTATATTTCTTTCTGTGAGATTCTTTATGTCTATGTAGGAAAGCCCGGTAAAACAGCTAAAAATAAATATGTCCTTTACAAGTTCATATCTTTTATGCGGAACCGGTGTTCGCATTAATTTCTCCACATCTTCTTTAAGCATATAACCACGATCTACCTCCTTCATACTAATCTCGTAGTGTTCGAACGGATTTTGACGTATAAGCCCATTTTTTACCGCCAATGTCACTAATCTTAAAATTGGCATTGTATAAACCCAAACAGTATTATGAGCACATTGTTGATCATATCTTAAATAAAAGTCGAATTCACGTATAAAATCAGAAGTCAACTCTCTAAAAGCAATGTCTTTTCTGTGATATCGTTGATTTATAAAATTGGAAAGATGATCAAATACAGTAATATATTTATAGAGCGTACTTTCTGAACGCTGTCCATTGGCTACCAGTTTTTCAAATTCATTATTGTGGTTTTTATAAATTTTCAACAAAGCATCCTCCATCACACCAACCCCCAAAAAAGATAACTTTACTTTCTGTGCAGTAGCAAATCCTTCGTCTTTCATCATATCGTTATAGATGATATTGATGCGACTTCGAATACTATCCAATTTTTGATTAATACTTATAGCCTTGGCGCTTTTTCCGGTAACCCGACTGAATTTTAAATCCCATTTGTTCGGATTTATTTCTAGTTTTGTTCCAAAGGCCCTTCGCTTGCCATCAATAGTAATGCGCGCCATAATTGCGACATTTCCATTTTTTTTAGGCTCATTTTTCTTAAGGTAAAAAAGTAGTTTGAATGTAGATCTTTTTGTCTGTTTCATAACTCAAATCTTTAATAGTTAAAATTAAATTACATTGAGTTACAAGGCACTATGAAAAAAAGCGCAAAACACTGAAATATAAAACGCTATATAAATAATCCTATATTTAGAATAGGTAACCATTTAGGAACCTAACTCAATCATATAAGGAACAAAACCTATAAGACACCGACTTCAAATTTTAGACTACGGTTTTTGAAAGCATTGTTTATAAAGGGTTTTAACCAATTTGCTTACTTTTGCTTTTTACTTATTATTTTTTCGTAAAAAAATCAAAAACCTGTTAAATAAGAACAGTCATAAAATTAGAATATATATTTTTAGCTTTTTAAAAAAAATAAACAATGGAATTTAAACCTTTTTATGATGAAGAAAGAAATGCGGTTTCTACGCATTCAGAAGATATGGAAGTAGCACAAGCCAATTATATTTCTAAAGTTTATATTTGGATGGCTTTAGCACTTTCTGTTACCGGATTATGTGCACATTATATAGCTTCTACACCGTCATTAGTCAACGCTATTGTTGGAAATCAAATCTTGTTTTTTGGATTGATTATAGGAGAATTGGCTTTGGTAGTTTATCTTTCTGCGCGGATCAATAAAATTTCTTCAGAAACAGCAGTAATCATGTTTTTGATTTATTCTTTATTGAATGGCGCCACTTTATCAGTGATATTTTTGGTTTATACCGCTGCTTCAATTTCTACCACATTTTTTATTACAGCAGGAACCTTTATCGTGATGAGTGCTTATGGTTATTTCACCAAAACAGATCTTACAAAATTCGGAAAGATTTTTATGATGCTGTTGATTGGAGTTATCATTGCTTCTGTGGTGAATTTCTTCTTAAAAAATGAAACTTTATATTGGATTGTTTCTTATGTAGGAGTAGCTGTTTTTGTAGGATTAATTGCTTATGACACGCAAAAAATCAAAAGATATTTTGATGAAGCACAAGGAGATGAAGAAGTAATTAAGAAAATCTCTATCATGGGAGCATTAACACTTTATCTGGATTTCATCAACTTGTTTTTATTTTTGCTTAGATTTTTTGGAGGAAGAAGAGACTAAAAATAAAATCAACATAACTTTGTTATAAAAAAATAAACCTTAACTCTATAAGAAAGAGTAAATTAAGACTTGCCTAACATCAATCAGGAATTGATTTTTGTAGTTTTAAAGTAAAATCAAATCACTTTAAGCTATGAAAAAGTATCAGATTTCCATAAAATTCGGTGTGTTGACAGCAATAATTTTAATTATTTATTTTGTAGTATTAGGATTATTAGGCGTAAATTCTAATCCGTTTTACAGCTTTATGAATGCGCTTATTACAACTTCAGGATTAGCCTTAGCTATTCGAGAGTTAGAACAAAAATCTACAGAAAGAATTAATTACAGACAAGGTTTTGAAGTTAGTTTTTTTACAGGAATTATCGCTACGATTCTATTTTCAATATTCTTCATTACCTATTATGTATATGTTCCCGGTTTTTCAGATGAATTGCTTAAAAATATAGGAAAATATGCCAATACCGGAGGTATTTTTATCACAGTAGCCACAATGGGAGCTTTAACTTCTTTAGTGGTTTCTTTTGCTTTAATGCAATTGCATAAAAATAAATTATATAAAAAACAAAAGCATCGATAGAAGAGTTTTCTATCAATACTTTATTTTAAAATTACAGTATTTCTTAATTTAAGTCAGATTTTATTTTGGCTAATTTCTCTTGATTTCTCCGCCAATATCAAGTATTCTAACAGGGTAAGGAATATTAAGATTATGATCATCTACTGCTTTTTTGATAATCATAATAGCTTGACTACGCGTTTCTAAGTAAAAAACTTGATTGGTTTCTTTTAGCCATAAACGAACAAAAAAATCAACAGAACTATCTCCAAAATTTTCATAATAAAACAAAACTCCTTGTTTGCTTAAACGATCTTGAATTTCTTTTAAAGCTTTGTCTAAATTGAGAGTTTTTAAAGTAATTAAAAAAGTAATACTGAGAAAAACCACATAAATTAAAGAGCCAAAGAGATTAATGATAATATCGATTTTGGTGATAGTTTTTATGAATTTTCGTGATTTTCTTCCCAACCAATGCGAAAAGAAAAAACCAATAACCAATACAATAACAGCCAATAATAAATTGGGTAACATATGAATCATGGTTTCTACCCAATCTGATAATTTATTATTAAGTTAATCAGTTCTTCTATACTTATTTTTATTCAAAATTCATAAATCATTTTATAAACGATGAAAATAAATAAAATTAAGAGTGAAAATTAAAACAGCAGAAAAGAAAAATAAATTCAGCATCAGACTTACTTCTCTAAAATATTTATTTCTCGATAAGTGGCAATATGCAGCAATTGATTTAATTTTTCAACATAAGTTGGTGAAATTTCTGTGGGTATTTATAGGATTTATAAAATCCTTTTTAAGAATAGGTAAAGTATAAGGAATGGACCAAGCTCGTAAAGATTTTACAATATTTTCCATGGTTGTAATATCGTTTAAAGCTTGAGAACCATCAGCCCAACAAATTAATCCGATTCTTTTATCCGTGAGATAAGGTTTTGGTAATTTAGCAGTGATTTCTAACCAATCCAAACAATTTTTCATTGTTCCCGGAATACTGCCATGATATAAAGGAGAAAGCCAAAAATGAAGATCAGCAGATAAAAATAGCTCTGTCATTCGTTTGACAATAGAAGGGATTTCTTTATGCTTCAAATCTAACAAAGGAATAACAGAATCGTTTAAATTAAAAATACGAGTATCTATTCCTTTGGCAGTCAACTTATCATTTAAATAATCAGCTAATATTGCAGAAATAGAATGCAAAGAATTACTGGAATTGCCTACAAAAATAAGTGTTTTCATTTATTGAGATGATTTATAAAAATTATATTTTCTCATATTAATTCCATAAAAACCAAGGAATTAAATAACTTATAAGTGCAAATCCAATTCCATAATAAATAAGAACTCGGGTGTGTCGCTTGGCATCAGAAAGCTTTGTGTTTTTTGCTTTTTTATAACCAATTGTGATTAAAACAGCGGCTAAAATCATTCCGACGGGATGTTCTACAATATAAAAACGAGAAATAGTATGTTTCATCGAATCTCCTGAAAAATTTTCTAATCCTAAAGGAGATAAAAAATAGAGAATTATTCCAAAACTAATCTGCAAATGCACTAAAATTAAACCGGATAACGTTAATATTTTAGAAAATTTCCCAAATGGTTTTTTAAGTAGTAAGTTGATAAGAATTCCTATAATTATGATGAGTAAAAGGAATAAAATCACCATTCCGATGATGTTATGAAACTCTTTTATAAAATTTAGCATTTTTAAATGATATTAATTATTTGACAATAAATTTTCCTTTCATATTAGAATAATGTCCCGGAAAAGAACAGATAAAATCATATTCTCCCACTTCCGGTGCCTCAAAAGTGATTTCTGTAGATTCTCCACCACCTAACATCTTTGTGTAAGCCAGCGTTTTTGTAGAGTCTTTCCATATATATTCATTGTCTTTTTCTTTTAAAACTTTTTTACTGTAAGTTGAAATAGAAACTGAATTGTCTAACAAAACAAAATTATGGCCCATCGAGCTTTTAGGCATATCACCAGTATGGATTAGTTCTAACGTAACTGTTTGGTTTTTATAGACCACAATTTCACTTTTATCAAATTGCATTTTATCATTTGCATGAAGGGTTATTTTTATATTTTCTTGTTCAGCAAGTTCTGCTTCAGATTTACTATTTGTTTGTAGATCTTTTTGTTTTTCCTGTTTATCAGAACCGCAAGAAATGGTGATTAAAAACGAGAAACTCATCAATAATATAAAGAATTGAGATTTTCTGGATATTAAGTTTTTCATATTTATTTTTTGGGCAAAATTAACCCAAAACAAAAAGAGAAACCCCACCAAACAATTCTTATATTAGGATAAATCAATCATTTTTCTATAATTGAGCGGAGAAACTCCAGAGTGTTTTTTAAAAAACCTACTGAAATAAGAAATATCATCAAAACCTAATTCAGTAGCGATTTCCATGATATTTAAAGTGGTTTGCCCTAATAAAACTTTAGCTTCCAAAATGCAAATTTGATTGATAAAATCTGAGGCCGATTTTCCAGTTTCTGTACGGATTACTTTATTTAAATGATTAGGGGAGATATGAATCAAATCAGCATAAAACTTTACTTTTCTTGATTCTTTAAACCGATTGTTTACCAATTGATTAAATTTCTTTAAAATCGGATGTTCTTTCTTTTCAGGAAGACTTTCTGTAGAAATTATAGAAATTTCAGCAATAAAAGTTGAAAGATAATATTGGATTAATTGATAATTAGATTTTTTTCGACAAGAATCTTTAAAAAGAACGGAAATACGATATAAGAGTGGTTTCAAAATATCAACTTGTTCATCAGTAAGCGATAATAAATTTGAAACAGTTGAGTTGGTATTCCAAAGTTTTAAATAAGGATTTCCGGTTAAAAAATCATTAGAAAAATGACAATAAAACCCTTCTAAATTTTGATTTTTGATTGCTGTGGTTGTAATATTATTGCTCGGTGTAAATAAAAGTTGATTTTTCTTTAAATCAAAGGTATGAAGCCCTACAGATTTTGTCATTTCTCCGTTAAGAATAAGTACAAAGTCATGCACTGTTTTTTTGTGTAAGGGTAGGGGAAGCTTTAATTCTACCACATCTTCCTTAAAGGAATGAATAAAAAAATCATCTATTTTTCCACTGTTTAGAATATTATCCTTTGCATTCTCAATAAAATTTTCTTTAAAAATATTTGGTTTTAAAAGTGGGATATTTTCTTTGTTCATTGCTGAATTTCTTTATTCAATTTGTTGTATGTGTATGCAAGCAGTGATGCAAAATTAAATAAAAAATAGCAAGACAAATGTTTTATAAGAAATTAAACACTTTAACCTAATTTTTTATCATTAATTTATGGGATACTCCCGAATAATGCTCGAGAGCAGATTTTTTAGTTTTATATTCCTTATCTCCAATAACTATTCTCATTATACCATTTTTTCAATTAGTGCCAACGGTTTTGCAGCTTGGCGCTGGGGCGGGCAAAAAAGCCGAAACTTCGACTTCAAAACCGACCCGAGCAAAAGCCGTTTTTGGTTTTTAAATTTAAACAGAAAAATTCAATAAACGGCTTTTGCGTCCAAAGAAAACCGACCGTTGAATTTTAAACAATACCCGCCCTTGCGGCAAACTGTTTGTTATGGGCAGGGTAACTTTTAGTTTTTGTTATAGCCGAATTCTCTTGTTTGTAATACTTTTTTCCACCAACTTTCTCTTTCAATTATGATCTGATCGGAAGTCTTAGCCTTGTAAATATCCAATAAGGAATATTTGAAATTATTTTTCATATGCTCAAAAGAAAGTTTTTTTAATTCTTTATTACCACCGTGTCCTGTTTTTATATAGGATTGCCATCTTCCTAAAAGCATATTTTCGCCATAAGCAGAACCAACATACATTTTTCCATTTGATTTATCAGATATAAGATAGACTCCTTTTTGATTTTGTAAAGCTGTTTTCCAATTCGTTTTCTTTATTACTCTTTTTAAGTCTTTCCAATTTAGACTTACTTTTTCATATCCGGGGAATAAGTCATTATCGAAAGTGTCCGGTAAAATCTGAGCAATGTAACAATCATCAATAACAGATTCTGCTTTCCTTATCATATTTTGGCCTTTATTTTTAAACCTTACAATTAATCGTCCAAAATATTTTTCATACTGAGATAATTCTTCATACTCATAACCCATCCCATCGTATACATCTAAGTCTTTTGTAATTCGACCAATATGAAAAAGTAGCCATAAATCGTCATCGTCTGAAATACGAATTAAACCAACAGAAATTTGGCCTTCTTTATATGATTTTGATTTAGGATAGTTATGGTAATTGCCATTAAGCATCACTTTTAAATCGCCATTTTTAAAATTGTCTATTGGATTCCAATTACCTTCAAACATAAGATTGAATCTTATCTTTATATTATCCAAGTCATTAAACTTTAGGATGTCATTTAATTTTATGTTTTTCATACTTCAAGTTGTTCTAGATTTTTATTCCTTGCCCATAACGGGTTGCAGCTTGCCGCTGGGGCGGGCAAAGAAACCGAAATTTTGATTTCTGAACCGACCTGAGCAAAAGCCATTTTTAAGCTTTAAATGTAACCAAAAAGTTTAATAAATGGCTTTTCGTGCAGAAGGAAAACAGACCACTGAAATTTAACCGATAACGGCCCTTGCGGCAAACTGTTTGTTAACGGATGGGTATCATTTCATCTTGCTAATCTAAATCTCTTTTATTATCATTCATTTTCGTGGGATTCTGACGAGTGTCAAAAACGTCGCTAACTATGATTTCTTTCTTCTCTATTTCAATACGATAAATGACTTTGTAGTTTCCACTTACTAAATACCGGTGTTTTTGGCCTAATTTCTTAAGGTTAGGTTCTACTTGTCCGATTTCCGGATATTTCGTTAGATGGCGAGTGGATTCTAATATTTGCTTACGAATTTTATGAGCTACGTTTCGATTTGCATTTTCCACATAGTAATTAAAAATCCATTTTAAACTCCGAGTGGCAAATTCAGTCCAAGTTATTTTCATTAATCACCAATTTGCGGATTCTTTTTCTAATTCTTCTTGTGATTTAACTCGCCCGTTTTCGTAATCCTTTTCAGATGTTTTGACGCGTTCAATTAATTCTTCAATAGTGAAAGGGGGGAAGTCAGAATCGTTTATTTTAGGGGTTTTCCTTAATACATAATGCTCTATTTTCTCAAAGAATTTTTCATCTTTAAGTTCTGCAATATAAGTTATCAAGTTAAGTTTTCTGGTTTGCAAATCGGTTGCCATAATTCAAATATTTACTATCAAAGTTACGAATAATTATCTTTGAATTTAGTTTGCTGCAAATTTAATTTTCAGAACTTCTAAATTTGTTGGTTCTTTTTACCTTGCCGTTAACATGCATATCAATACACTCTCTCCTTACCTTTATGGCGTATGTATTCCATTTGTAGGTAGAGGTGGGTCAATATCTTATTTTTCATTTGCTTCCAAAGATAACTAATTTCTGAAAATTAACTAAAATGAATATTAAAATAAAAAGGCAGTTTAAGATTTTTAAAACAGCCTTTTTTAATTACAGTAAGTTCTGTTTATAATTTTACATTTCTCAATCTTAAAGAGTTGGCGATTACAGAAACAGAGCTAAAACTCATGGCTAAAGCGGCAATCATAGGGGAGAGGAGTAAACCGAAGAAAGGAAATAATATTCCGGCGGCTACGGGAACTCCCAAACTGTTGTAAACCAAGGCGAAAAATAAATTTTCTTTGATGTTTTTCATGGTTTTCTCGCTGAGTTTTCTCGCTTTAAAAATTCCGTTGAGATCTCCGTCTATCAAAGTTATTTCTGCACTTTCAATAGCAACATCCGTTCCGGTGTCCATGGCAATTCCAATATCTGCTTTGGCCAAAGCCGGGGCATCATTAATTCCATCTCCGGCCATGGCTACTTTTTTGCCTTGGTTTTGCAGTTTTTCTACTTCTTCCATTTTATTTTCCGGTAGCATTTCTGCCTTAAATTCTTTTATACCCACTTCTTGGGCTACAGCTTTTGCTGTTTGCGGATTGTCTCCCGTCATCATTATTACAGTAATTCCGTGTTCTTGTAAATTTTGAATGGCTTTTTTACTGTTTTCTTTGATTTTATCTCCAATTACAACAAATCCAATGGTTTTTCCTTCTACAGATAAATAAGATAAAGTTTTGCCTTTTTCTTGTTCTACTAAAGCTTTTTCAGCCAAATCTTCTGAAATAGGAGAGTTCAATTCTTCCATCAATTTACGATTTCCCAATCCGATGATTTTGTTGTTAATTTTTCCTTTAACTCCTTTTCCGGTTACCGCATTGAAATCTTGTAAATCTACCAATTTTATTTCTTTGGCTTTAGCATAATCTTGTGTAGCTTTTGCCAAAGGGTGTTCGCTTTGTTGATTTAAAGAAGCACTGTATTTAATTACTTCCTCTTCTTTTTCATCAAGCGCAACTACTTTTTCTACAGAGGGTTTTCCTTCGGTAATGGTTCCGGTTTTATCGACAATCAAAGTGTTAATTTTATTCATTTCTTCTAAAGCTTCCGCATTTTTTATCAACACTCCGTTTTGTGCTCCTTTTCCGACTCCTACCATCACCGACATCGGTGTGGCCAGCCCTAAAGCGCAAGGACAAGCGATGATTAAAACTGCTACAGCATTTATAAAAGCATAAATATAAGCCGGTTCAGGACCGAAAACAGCCCAAATTATAAAAGTTATGATGGAAATAACCACTACGATTGGCACGAAATAAGCTGATATTTTATCGGCTAAACGCTGAATGGGAGCTTGACTTCTGCTGGCTTTATTAACCATTTCTATAATTTGAGAAAGCATGGTATCGCTTCCAACTTTTTCGGCTTCCATCACAAAAGATTGATTTCCGTTGATGGTTCCCGCGCTGACTTTATCATCTTTGTTTTTATCTACAGGAATGGGTTCTCCGGAAATCATAGATTCGTCGATAGCGGTTTTTCCTTCGATTATTTTTCCGTCAACCGGAATTTTTCCGCCGGGTTTTACCCTGATTTTATCTCCAATTTCAATATTATGAATCGCTACTTCTTTTTCTTCTCCATTCACAATTTTAAAAGCAGTATTGGGCGTAAGTTTCAGTAATTCTTTCACCGCAGAATTGGTTCTGGTATGTGCGCGAGCTTCTAAAACCTGTCCTAATAAAACTAAAGTCAAAATTACGGTGGCAGCTTCAAAATAAACATGTACAGCACCATCATCTTTAAATTCGTTGGGCAACCAATCGGGGAAGAGTAGGGCGATTACACTAAAAATCCAAGCTACACCTGCACCAATCCCAATGAGGGTAAACATATTGAGATTCCAGGTTTTTATAGAACGATAAGCTCTTTCAAAAAACATCCAAGTGAAATAAAATACTACAGGAATAGACAATCCGAATTCTACCCAATTCCAGTATTTTTTATCCATAATTTCATAAAGTGGATTATGGCTTAACATGCTGGACATGGAAATAATAAAAACCGGTAAAGTGAAAACTACAGACCACCAGAATTTACGCAATAATTCTTTATATTTTTTTTCTTCACTTGAAATATCGGGTTCTACAGGAACTAAATCCATTCCGCAAATCGAGCAATCTCCGGGTTCATCTTTTATTACTTCTGGGTGCATCGGACAAGTAAATTGGGTTTGCGAAGAAGTGCTGATTTCTTCTACCAAATCCATTCCGCAAACCGGACAATCTCCGGGTTTATCATAGGTTTTATCGCCTTCACAATGCATTGGACAATAAAAAACTCCGGTTCCTTTTCCGGATTTTTCTTTTTTTGGGGCTTTTTTACCAACTTCCGTAATGGCGTAATTTCCGCCATCTTTTTCAAATGCTTTTTGCAGATTTTTTAACGGAATATGATGAGCTGTTTCAAGGGTGACTTCATGTTTTTTTAAATCAACAACAACTTTATTTATGTGTTCAATTTCAGTAAGAATTTTTTCTACGTGTTTTTTACATCCTTGACAAGACATCCCGTGAACAGCATAAGTAGAAGAAGGTGTTACTTCTGAAATAGTGTAATTTCCTTTATCTTTTTCAAATGCTTTTTGTAATTTTTTTAAAGGAATAGGTTGATCGCTTTCAATTTCTGCTTGGTGTTTTGCTAAATCCACAGAAAAATCTTTGATTTCATCGATTTCAGCAAGAATTTCTTCCACATGTTTTTTGCAACCTTGGCAAGACATGCCTTTTATAGTATAGAGCTGTTTCATTTTTTGCACATTTAAGAGCAAGATCGGAAGAAAATAACAAAATGATTTGTATAATTCTGGTGAAGATTTACAGAATTTTGTCTAAAGAAAGACGATTCCAGTTTTGACTTTCTTGGTATTGACTCATCGTCATTCCGGTGATGGTTTTAAATTGCCCGGATAAATGGCTGATGCTGTTATAATTCAGTTGATAAGCAATTTCAGAAAAAGAATATTTCTGCATTTGAATGAGTTCTTTTACTTTTTCAATTTTAAGTTTAATAAGATATTTCTCTAAAGTTTCTCCGGATTTTTTCTTGAATAATTTGCTGAGAAAAGAATAATCTTTATTTAATTCTTGTGAAAGAAAATTAGAAATACTTTCCGGAAAAGTAGTGGATTTTACCATATTTACAAGAATAACTTTAATGGATTCCACCAGCTGATCTTCTGTGTTTTTTACCAATTCAAAACCTTCTGCAGATAAATCTTTTGCAAATTTATTTTCATCAAAAGAAGCTGGAACAAGGATTTCTACTTTTCCTAATTGAATACTTTTTATTTCTGCTTTATGTTCATGAATAATTTGTGTGATTTTGCTTTTACAGCGATCACAAACCATATTTTTGATATAAAGCGTTTTTTTCATTTAAAATTATTCTTCTTTAAAATCAAAGTTAAGCGTTTAAAAACAATTGACCAAACAGAATAATCAACCTGAAAATCAATATTCTTTGAGTTCTTCTTCAATCCAATCTATGATTATTTTCTTTTCGCGAGAAGAAAGTCGGCCTTCTGCGTGCATGATTTTATAAGAAGTGAGCGGCATTTTGTTTTCTTCAATCAGTTTTTTCATGGATTGAAACTTCTTTTTTTGTTTATTGCTGTCATAAGTTTCAAATTCATTAAAATTTAATTCTCTTTTTGCATCGATGATATGATTTTCCAATATCCAGGCAAAAGGTTGAATTTTATCATACCACGGATATTGTGTGTTGTTGCTATGACAATCATAACAAGCATTACGAACCAAAGTGGCCGCTTGAGAAGGAACAGCTCTGGATTGAATTATATCTGTGGTCGGAACTTCATCGCTAACATTATTTAAAGTTGGAAAAAACTGAATTAAAATCAATGAAAGCAGTAAAATACCTAAAATCAAACGAAAAAATTTCATAAGTATTAATCAGATTCAAACGGTAAAATTAAAAAATAATTTGAAGAGCTTAACATATTATTTTAAAACTTAATTTTTCTTGTTATTTAAATTGTAATTTATTTGATTTTTTTGATCAGGAAATGAAATCTTTTTTTAGTTAAAAGAAAGCAATTCAACAAAATCAAAAATAAGTTTTTATACTCTACTGTATAAAGCAGTAGTTTTGAAAGCTAAATCTTTATATTTGCACCATTAACAAAATGTATGCAAAAAAAAGTTGTTTTAATTACCGGGGCTTCTTCAGGAATTGGAAAAGCTATTGGAGAGTACCTTCACGACAAAGGGTATAAAGTTTATGGCAGCAGCAGAAACCCTAAACACAAAGAGTTGAATGGAATTCATTTTGTGAGTTTAGATGTTACGAAATCGGAAACCATTACTGCTGCGGTAGATTTTATTATGCAAAAAGAAAATCGCATAGATTTTTTGATTAATAATGCCGGAAAAGGAATTACAGGAGCTTTAGAAGAAACACCGGAAGAAGAAATACGTCATAATTTTGAAGTAAATTACTTAGGTGTTTTACGTGTGATTAAAGCTGTTTTGCCCATTATGCGAAAACAAAGAAGTGGAATGATTATAAATATTACTTCTATTGCCGGATATATGGGATTGCCTTTCAGAGGAATTTATTCTGCTACAAAAGGAGCTTTGGAATTGACAACTGAAGCTTATAGAATGGAATTAAAACCATTTAATATTAAAATGACCAATGTTGCGCCGGGAGATTTTGCCACTAATATTGCAACAGGAAGATATCATACTCCGGTTTATGAAGATTCTCCTTATAAAGAATTGTATGAAAGAAGTTTGAAAGAAATGGATGAAGGAGTGGCAAATGGTTTGCCGCCGATAAGAATGGCAAAAAAAGTATATAGAGTGATGCGCAGAAAAAATCCTTCTATTCACTATAAAGTAGGGGAGCCTTTGCAAAAAATTTCTATTGCTTTAAAACACATTTTACCGGATAAACTTTACGAAAGACTATTGATGAATTATTATAAACTTTAATTTTTTAAAAACACCAACTGATGAAATTTTTTATTGACACTGCAAACTTAGATCAAATTCAAGAAGCTCAAGATATGGGAATTCTTGATGGCGTGACCACAAATCCATCTTTGATGGCTAAAGAAGGAATCACCGGCACAGATAATATTATGGCGCACTACAAAAAGATTTGCGAAATTGTAGATGGAGATGTAAGCGCAGAAGTAATTTCTACTACTTATGAAGAAATGATTAAAGAAGGAGAAGCTTTGGCCGATATTCATCCGCAAATTGTAGTGAAAGTTCCTATGATAAAAGATGGAGTAAAAGCGATGAAATACTTTAGCGACGAAGGAATTAAAACCAATTGCACTTTAGTTTTTTCTGCCGGACAAGCACTTTTGGCAGCAAAAGCCGGAGCTACTTATGTTTCTCCTTTTATTGGAAGATTAGATGATATTTCTTCTGATGGATTGCGTTTGATTGATGAAATCAGAATGATTTATGACAACTATGGATATGAAACAGAAATTTTGGCTGCATCGATTAGAAATCCTATGCATATTATTGATTGTGCTAAAATTGGTGCAGATGTAATTACCAGTCCTTTGGCTTCAATTGAAGCTTTATTAAAGCACCCTTTAACAGATAGCGGATTGGCAAAATTTCTTGAAGATCATAAAAAAGCAAATGCATAAAATATTTTCTGCTTTATGATTATTAAAAAAACCACAATTTGCGAAAAATTGTGGTTTTTTTGATGAAACTTATCGGTTAAGAGATAAGTTTAAAATTGAGAATTTCTAATTCTGACTTGAAAATATTCCGTCAAACTATCAATAGGTCTTTTTTGAATATTTCCTAATTCCAATCCTTTTTCACTCAAGGTTTTGCTGATAATATCTTTAGCAAAATAAGCTATAGACCCCACAAAATGAATAGGCATTTCTTTGGCTTCAGGAAAAGGAAGAATCCATTTGTTAATGTAAACTTCTAAACCTTTCTCCAACATATCAGAAAAATATTCCGGTAGGGGATCATAATTGGCAATGAATTTAGCAAAGTTTGCCAAATACGCATTTGGATTGTCTTTTTTATAAAGATTTTCTTTTACCTCGTGTGGAAACAATTCAAATTCTTTGGCAAATTCTTTAGCTATTTCTGCCGGCATTTCTTCATAATAATAATCCTGCAGTAATTTTTTTCCAAAGTAATTTCCGCTGGCTTCATCCATCAGTAAATATCCCATAGACGGAGTGTGGGTTTTTGTTCCCATGCCATCAAAATAACATGCATTAGAACCGGTTCCTAAAATACCAACCACTCCGGGAGAGTTGGTTACAGAAAGACAAGCCCCTAATAAATCTTCATGCACTTCACAATTAGCTCTTCTGAAATATTTTTCTAAAAATCTTTTTAAACGTATTTTATTTTTTTCTGTACCACAACCGGCTCCATAAAAATAAATGCGTTCAATCTCTTCATTTACGTGAGCTATTTCTTCACTTTGCGCTAAGCGCTTGTGCATTTTTTGAGTTGTTAAAACATTCGGATTTAATCCTAAAGTTCTTGTTTTAAATATGATTTCTCCATCATTATCAAGTAAAACCCAGTCACACTTAGTGGAACCACTATCCGCAATTAAAATCATTTTTTATTTCTTTAAAGAGTTTATATATAAAGCTAAATCTAAAAGCTTACTCGCATAGCCATATTCATTATCATACCAAGAGATAAGCTTGAAGAAATTTGAATTTAGTGCTATGCTTGCATTTGCATCAAAAGTAGAACTATGGGTATCCGACACAAAATCTTGAGAAACAACTTCATCTTCTGTATATCCTAAAATACCTTTTAGTTCGTTTTCAGAAACTTCTTTTATTTTTTCTTTAATCGTTTTTAAATCTGTTTTCTTTTCTGTTTTAAGAGTTAAATCTACAACAGAGACATCTGCAGTGGGTACTCTAAAAGCCATTCCGGTTAGTTTTCCTTCCAGTTCCGGAATTACTTTGGTTACAGCCATAGCAGCTCCTGTTGAAGTAGGAATGATATTGTTTAATCCTGATCTTCCTATTCTAAAATTCTTTTTCGCCGGAGTATCTACTGTTTTCTGTGATGCAGTTGCAGCATGAACAGTAGTCATCAAGCCTTCTTTAATTCCAAAATTATCATGAACAACTTTTGCTAAAACGGCCAAACAATGCGTTGTGCAAGAAGCATTGGAAATAATATCTTGATCAGCAGAAATCTCTTTGTGATTTACTCCCATCACATACATAGGAGCATCTTTTGAAGGGGCTGAAATTACCACTTTTTTTGCACCGGCTTTTAAATGCTTGGAAGCACTATTATGATCTTTAAAAACTCCGCTGCATTCTAAAACGATTTCTGCATTTACTTCATCCCAAGCTAAATTTTCAGGATCTTTTTCTGCTGTAACTCTGATTTCTTGACCATTGACAATTAAATTGTTGTTTTTAATTTCAATTTCTCCGTCAAAACGTCCGTGAACAGAATCATATTTAAATAAATAAGCCAACTGTTCAACAGATACCAAATCGTTGACCGCTACTATATTTATGTTTTCTTGTTTTAAAGCAATACGAAGAGCAAGCCGACCGATGCGACCAAACCCGTTGATTGCCATATTTATTTTTTCTTTCATTTTTTTACTTTAAATTGAAGTAATATCGGCTACGCGCAATAAATCTTCGTCTAATTTTCTATCTGTTAAAGCTGCTGTTTGAAAAGAAATCGTAGTCAATTTTCTGTTGATAATTCCTACAATTCTATTGGATTTTCCTGTTCTTAAAGTTTCTACAGCTTTAATGCCCAACCTGCTTGCTAAAACCCGATCATAACAACTTGGTGCTCCACCGCGTTGAATATGTCCTAAAATACTGACTCGAATTTCGTAGCCCACAAGATGATCTTCAAGATAATCTGCTATTTCAAAAATATTTTTTCCAGTTAATTTACTTTCAGAAACCACTACAATACTTGAAGTTTTTCCTGATTTTCTGCTGTGTTTTAATGAAGCAAGCAAACGATCTACTCCCAAGTTTTCTTCCGGAATAATAATTTCTTCTGCTCCTGCGCCAATTCCGGCGTTTAAAGCAATGTCTCCGGCATCTCTGCCCATAACTTCCACAAGAAATAAACGGTTATGAGAATTCGCGGTGTCTCTGATTTTATCTATAGCTTCCACAACTGTGTTTAATGCTGTATCATAACCGATAGAAAAATCAGTTCCGTTGATGTCATTATCAATAGTAGCCGGAATTCCTATAACCGGAAAATTATGTTCTTTGCTTAAAATTTCTCCACCTTTAAAACTGCCATTTCCTCCTATAATAATCAAACTGTCAATTTGATTTTCTTTGAGGTTTTCATAAGCTTTTTTTCTTCCTTCTTTAGTTTTGAATTCTTCTGATCGCGTAGATTTTAAAAAAGTTCCTCCGCGGTTAATAATATTTTTCACCGATCGGGCATCGAGTTCTTTAAAATCTTTTTCTATCAATCCTTCAAAACCTCTGAAAATTCCTGTGCATTTTATTTGATAATAAGCACAAGTACGAACCACAGCACGAATGGCTGCATTCATTCCGGGAGAATCTCCGCCGGAAGTCAATAAGGCAATATGCTTAGGTGAATTTGGCATAAAATATCTTTGACTTGTGTGGTTTTAAATAAGATTAAAAATTAAACTTATTTAATTTCATATAACCAGTTAAATTTATCTTCAGCTCGGTTGTATTGAATATCTTGCAAAGCTTTTTTCAATTGAGGTCCATAAGGATTTTCTACTTTTGGCAATTCAAAATATTCTCCTTTATAACCAAATCCAACAAATGGAACTAAAGTAGCTGCTGTTCCTACACCAAAAATTTCTTTTAATTCTCCTTGTTTTTCAGCATTTAAAACTTCTTCTACTTTAATTGGTCTGACATCAACATCAAAACCTTTGTCTTCTGCTAATTTTAGAATACTTTTTCGAGTAACTCCATCTAAAATTCTTTCGTTTGTAGGAGCAGTGATTAAAGTATCTCCGATTCTGAAAATAACATTCATTGTTCCTGCTTCTTCCATATATTGATGAGTAGCAGAATCCGTCCAAATAATTTGTTGATAACCTTCTTTTCTTGCTAATTCAGTAGGATAAAAAGAAGCTCCGTAATTTCCTCCTGCTTTAACAAAACCAACACCACCTTCTGCAGAACGGCTAAATCTATCTTGGATCAACACTTTTAATCCAGTGCTTTCTTCTGTATAATAAGCTTTTACAGGACTACAAATAATACAAACTCTGTATTCTGTAGCCGGTGCAGCAGCAACTTGATTTTCAATTCCGATGGCAAAAGGTCTGATATATAAAGAATACCCATCTTTTGAAGTAATCCAATCTTTGTCTAAATTCATCAAAATATCCAAAGCTCCAAAGAAATATTCTTCAGGAAATTCCGGCATGCACATACGCACACAAGATTTATTAAAACGCTGGAAATTTTGCTCCGGACGGAATAACCAAACTTTTCCTTTTTCGTCTTTAAAAGCTTTCATCCCTTCAAAAATACTTTGTCCGTAATGGAATATTTTTGAAGCAGGATCTAATTGCATAGGACCATAAGGTTTAATTTCAGGAGTTTGCCATTTTCCATCACGGTAATCACAAATCAACATATGATCTGTATAAAATTTTCCGAAACCCGGATTTTCTAAATTAGCTTCATTTATTTTTGATTGCTCTATTTTAGTTATTGAAAAATCATCTTTATTATACATTGAAACAATATTTTTATAAGCAAAAAAGTAGTTTTTCTTGCTTGGTTTTTTTGCGCTGTGAAAATATAAAATATACTTATGATAAATTAAGTAATTGTGTTAATATATTCCAACCAACTTGTTAATTGTTTTTATAAACTTAAGAAGTGAAGAAATTTTTTTTCTGAAAAACTAAAAATTTAATTTCTTTTTATGAGAAAAGTGTAAAATTAGATTTGTTTTTATTGAAAATCAACATAGGTTTTAGCAATAAAATAAAAACTATATTTGTTAATTATATAGTGGAAATTATTTATGAAACGGAAAATTTTTAAAACAGCAGATGGTTCTCACAGTATAAAATTACCGGAGTGGGAAGAACATTATCATTCTAAACATGGCGCAATTCAAGAAGCGAATCATGTTTTTATCAAAAGTGGATTGAATTATTATAAAAGTATTTTTCCGAAAAAGAAAAACATCACTGTTTTAGAAGTTGGATTTGGAACAGGATTAAATGCTTTGTTGACAGCTTTATATGCAGAAAAAAATAAAATTAATATAAAATATATAGGCTTAGAAGCTTATCCTGTAGAAGAAAAAGAATGGAGTTTATTGAATTATCCGAAGATGTTAGAAGAGAAAAATGCTTTATCAGTTTATCGTGAAATTCATAAAACAGCGTGGGAACAGGAAGTGGAAATTTCTGAAAATTTTGAATTAGAAAAAAGAAAATTGTTTTTTCAAGATTTTAAACAACAAAATTGTGCAGATCTTATTTATTTTGACGCTTTTGGCCCGCGTGTTCAACCAGAACTTTGGATGGAAAATATTTTTATAAATATGTTTGAAGCACTTCAAGAAAATGGGATTTTGGTTACTTATTCTGCCAAAGGAAGCGTTAGAAGAACTTTGCAAAAGATAGGTTTTCAAGTAGAGAAAATTCCCGGTCCTCCCGGAAAAAGAGAAATGTTGAGAGGAAGTAAAATGAAAAACTAAAAAATATGTTTTTCTGAAAATATAATTGTTTTTTTTAATTTATGAGAAATACTATTAAATTCTTAATCTTATAAAAGATTGTAATAGAATTTTCTATTTTTGAGATGCGGCAAACTTTTTGCTATTACATCTTGCAAAAAACTGCTCAAGAAAATATAAAACTATGAGATTCTTATTTTTATCAATATTTATTTTTTGTTCTTCCATAGCTTTTTCACAAATTGATATTCCGGAGAAAAGAGATTCCGGAAAAAGTATTGACAGAGAAGAAAACAGAAGTATAGGCAGAGAATCTTCAAGCGGACAAGATTTGCGAATTGATAGAGGGTATTCTTCCGGAGAAAAAACAAAGAAATTTTTGGGCCAACCGGATGCCCCTTCCTTAGAAAGAAAAGAAAAAGACAATAAAGTCAATATGCAACAAGAGGAAGAATACGTGAGAAAAACAGTGGATTTTAAGCCTAAATATTTAGAAAACGATAATTCTGATGGAGAAATTTATAAGGAATATAGTAAACCACAAGATTTAGGAAGATATTTTACTTCCGGAGATTATGTAAAAATAAGCTGGCGAGATGCACAAGTTGTAGATGGAGATCGAGTAGATATTATGGTGAATGGAGAAGTGGTGGTAGAAAATGTAACGCTTTTAGCAAGATTTCATAGTATCCGTGTAGATTTGAAAGAAGATGGAATTACTAAAATTGAATTTAAAGCTTTAAATCAAGGAGAATCCGGACCTAATACTGCGGAATTTAAAGTAGAAGATGAAAATGGTGGAATTTTAACTCACGATGAGTGGAATTTAACCACCGGAACCATAGCTTCTTTGGTGGTGATTAAACAGTAAAAAGTTATTGATTTTTGTAAAAAGAAAACACTGCACTTCCGTATTTTCTATTTTCTATAAAATTAGGATGGGAGGGATGCTTGGTATGTTTAGAGTGTTCTAAAATCAACAATCCGTTTTCATTTAAAAAATTATTTTTAAAAACAGCAGCAACAATTTCTTCAAACTGTTCATCAGAAAAATCATAAGGAGGATCAACAAAAATTAAATCATAAGATTTAAAAGGTTTTTTTAAAAAAGAAAAAACATCACTTTTAAGCGTATAAATATCAACCTCTAATTCTTTTGCTGTTTTTTCAACAAATTTTACACATCTATAAAAATTATCTACAGCTGTAATATCTGTTGTTCCTCTTGAAGCAAATTCAAAACTCACACTTCCAATTCCGGAAAATAAATCCAATACTGATAATTCTTTAAAGTTGTAATGGTTAGCCAAGATATTAAACAATCCTTCTTTTGCTTGATCTGTAGTGGGACGAACAGGAAGTTTTCCCGGAGCAAAAATTCTTCTTCCTTTAAGCTTTCCTGAGATGATTCTCATTGGTGATTAAATTTAATAAAAATTGATATTGATGTTTTTCTGCTTTTTTCAATTTTTCATCTTCAATAGTTAAATGATGAGGGGTAGAAAAAAACGAGATATTTCTGATATAAGTAAACAATAAATTATAAAGTTTGCTTTCTTTTTCAATTTCTCCGGAGAGATATAAATTTACATCATCTGTTGATAAATTTAATTGTTCAAAGACAAATAAAATATAATACACAAAATCTTCCGGAGCAAAATAATCATAGGTGTTGCTAAGAATTAATTTCTCTTTTTTTACCACACACAAATCAAAATGAGAAGTATAAGCATTTACATATACTTCAGTTGTTGTTTTATCAGTTTGTGCTAAGCATTGATCAATAAATTCTGTCATGGCGTGTGTATATGAGAAAGTTCCAAATTTTTCAAACAGATAATTATTGATATTGGTAAAAGGAACATACACCATATTTGCGTTTAAGTTTTTTAAACGATCAAAAGTCAATTGATCTGTAGAGATTATTTTAGTATTAAATTTTAAATAATCACTTAATCTTTCCTCTAAAAAGTAGGGGCGGGGGACTAACGCAAAATAAGGGTGAGCATAAATCACCTTAATTTCTGAAATTTCTTTCAGTTTTTCTTCTTCAAGATCATATTTAAAAACCGCATTTATTTCTGTTAGTAATTCTTCCGGTGTTTTAGGCGAAGAAAAATCTCTTCTAAAGAAAGAAGAAATCTTTTTATCATTTTCAGAAATAAAAAAATAAAGTCCATCCCGAAAAATCAGAATGGACAAGATTTTTAAAGTATTCAATTTATCAGTTTTTTGATTTTTTGCCATAATCTTTTGGCCAGTTTCCGCTGTCTGTAACTCTATTCATAGACCCTACTTTTATGTAAGGACCGTTAATATCATCAACAGATTGTTTTTCTTTTTCTATTTCGATTAAGTTTTTGTTTAAGCCTTCAAGAATAATAGCTTTATCTACACGAGCTTCAAAAACTGGAATATCATTATCATTTACAATAATAGCTCCGGCATCGAGTTCAAATTTTTCTTTTTTATCTGTATTGGGGATATACATCATTTCTTTATAACGATCGGTGTCCTTAAAAAGAGAATCTTTTACAGAAGAAAAACCGAGCGTGTCAATAATTACGTCAGGAACATATTTATCTACCCCATAAATTTCTTTGTACTCTTCATCTAAATAAGAAGTGTCTCTACTTTGTGTAATTACGAATTCTGCCGTATCGATGAAACTTACTAAATCATCAAAATCATCGGTATAATGCCCATTGACATCTTTATAAGCTATTTCAGATATGCGAATGTCCTCCAGTTTTTTGAGCACAGGCATATATCTTTTTTTCTTAGTCTTTTCAAACTCAATAGGTTCTTGTATAGAATTGTATATTACATATCCTAATAATGCGATTACAATCCACAATGCAATTTGAATAATTCCTTTCACAATCAAATGTTTTTTTAATTATTGACCATAGGCAAATCTACAATTTTTTTTATTCATAAAAGTAAAGAAGTTGAAAATCCTATATTATATTTGATTTTTGTCGATATTTCACCTTATGACTGTATCAAAATTTTATCATTCTTTAGTAGAAAGTTTCCCGTTTACGCCCACAGCACAACAAGATATTGCTTTGCAAAAGTTGGCTGAATTCATTTTAGAAGATGAAAAAGAACAAGTTTTTATTTTAAAAGGTTATGCCGGAACAGGAAAAACAAGTATTGTGGGAACTTTAACCAAGAATTTATGGAAAATTAAAATGAGTCCGGTTTTGGCAGCTCCAACAGGAAGAGCAGCAAAAGTGATGACAAATTATTCCGGTTACCAATCTTTTACTATTCACAGAAAAATATATTATCCTAAAAAATCCGGAGTAAAAATTAATTTTACATTACAAAAAAACAAACATAAAAATACGGTGTTTATTGTAGATGAAGCTTCTATGATTTCTGATTTTAATGATGGAGGAAGTTTTTCTAAAGCCGGATCTCTTTTAGATGATTTAATGGAATATGTTTACTCCGGAAGAAATTGTAAATTGATTTTAATTGGAGATACTGCCCAATTGCCTCCCGTAAAAATGGAATTAAGCCCGGCGTTGGATGAAAATAAAATCAGTTTAAATTATTTAAAAGATGTAGAACATATCGAATTGACAGAAGTGGTGCGTCAACAACAAGAAAGTGGAATTCTGGTAAACGCCACTATTTTGAGAGAATATATCAGAGAAGGATTTTATGAAGATTTTAAATTCAACACCCACGCAGGAAAAGATATGATGCGTTTGGTGGATGGTGATGAAATTATGAATGCTATTCATGAAGCTTATGATAATTTAGGGCATGAAGAAACTGCTTTGATTGTGAGATCTAACAAAAGAGCAAACCTTTATAATCAGCAAATTCGAGCGAGAATTCTTTTTAGAGAAGATGAAATTGCTGCAGGAGATTTTTTAATGGTGGTAAAAAACAATTATTTCTGGCTTAAACCCAGCAGTGAAGCAGGATTTATTGCCAATGGAGATATTATTGAAATCTTAGAAATCTATGAAATTAAAGAGTTATATGGATTTAGATTTGCTCGCGTAAAAGTTCAAATGGTGGATTATCCTAAAATGAAAGCTTTTGAAACTATTATAATGCTTAACACTTTGGATATCAACACAGCTTCATTGCCTTTTGAAGAATCCAATAAACTTTATGAAGAAGTAATGAAAGATTATGTTGATATCACTTCTAAATACAGAAAATACCTTAAAGTAAAAAACAATCCTTATTTCAATGCTTTGCAAGTAAAATTCAGTTATGCTATGACTTGTCATAAATCTCAAGGAGGGCAGTGGAACACTGTTTTTGTGGAACAACCTTATTTGAGAGATGGTATAACAAAAGAATATTTAAGGTGGTTGTACACCGCTTGCACAAGAGCCAGCGAAAAACTATATTTGATAGGATTTACAGATGAATTTTTTGAAAATTAAGCAAAGAAATTTCTTTAAAAAAACAATTAAATGAATAAAGATTTGAAAATAGTAGCCATGATTCCGGCAAGACTGGATTCTACAAGATTTCCCAAAAAATTAATGCGAGATTTAAACGGAAAAACAGTAATCCGCAGAACTTATGAAGCCACGGTTTCCACCGGATTATTTGAAGAAGTATATGTGGTTACTGACAGCAAAGAAATTTTTATAGAAATAGATAAAAACGGTGGAAATGCAATTTATAAAACCACAGCTCATGAAACGGGAAGCGATCGAATTGCAGAAGCTGCAGAAGAAATAGAAGCAGATATTATTGTAAATGTTCAAGGCGATGAACCTTTTACTTCTAAAGAACTTTTAGAAAAATTATTATATGTTTTTAAAGAAGATGAAGGAGAAAATATTGATTTGGCCACCCCGATGATTGCATTAACTTCTCCGGAAGAAATTGAAAATCCGAATAATGTAAAAGTGATTACAGATCATCAAAACTTAGCCTTGTATTTTTCCAGATCTGCAATTCCTTATTTAAGAGATAAAACTCAACAAACTACTTATTATAAGCATATTGGGATTTATGCTTTTCGCCGCCAAGCATTATTGGATTTTGCTAAATTAGAAATGCAAAAACTGGAAGCAGCAGAAAAAATTGAATGTTTACGCTATTTAGAATACGGAAAAAAAATAAAAATGGTGGAAACTTCTGTCCAAACTATTGGAATAGACACCCCGGAAGATTTAGAAAAAGCTCGTGAAATGTTTAAATCCTAAGAAAATATTCCATTAAATATGTTATTTTAGCAATTATATTGCTTTAAAAGCAAATATTTTTTATTCACTTAATAATTTTATGATGAAATATCTCTATAGTTTTATTTTCTTGCTTGTATTATATTCTTGTTCTTCAACTCAAAAAACTACAAAAATGATAAAACCTGAGAAAATCAGTGTTGTAAAAGGCTGTCCTGATAAAGCAGAATGTGAAGTTGAAATTCTTCAGAATAAAGCTATACATAAAACAACAGAAGAAACGACAGGAAAATTCTATCCTGAATTTAAAGAAGATTCCACCAAAACTGTGGTTAAAGTAGAAATGACTTTAAATCCTGATAAGGCTGCAGTTGATGGTCAATATAGAGAAGAAATTATTTTTGAATGGCCTGATAAATCTACGGTAAATTTAAAAGGTAAAGAATTAGAAAATCTTAATTTAATCTTTGGAAGATTTTGTTTTTGTGATAAAGAACAAGTAGGTTATTTTGAAATTGAGCAAGGAGAAATCAATATAGCAGAAAATATTTTTTCTTTGAATTTTGAAAATTCACAAGATATTCCTCAAATTTTAAAAGAAATTTCCGGAGAATATAAACTTAAATAATATTTAAGCTTAACTTTATATAGGTTTACGTAAATGATTGTAATTCAGTCTTAATAATGTTTTATGTTATTAAGGCTGTTTTTTTATTTTAAGGTAATTTCCTGAAAACTTACTTTTGTTCTATAATATATATTATGTAAAATAGGTTTTAGAATTTAATTATTCATCATGTCCTCTTAGATTTTTTAGTTTACTTCTCTACAAAATCCAATTTTCCTTTAAATCCCATTCCTGATCGATTTGAACTTGAAATATGCATGTTTGCTTTTCCGTTTTCAAAAATCTTAATAGAAACTTCATATTCTTCAGCAGTAGAATTTAAATCTTTTGTAACAAAAGAAATATTGGTTTGGATGCGGTTATTTTTTGTTTTAGAAGAAAACTTATAGTTTTTAGGTTTGCTTTCAAACTCTATTCGGTCATTATTTTTTGTGGAATGACCACTATATCTTTCTCCATAAAAAGGCAAATCTCCAAAAACAGAATCCTTTTCAAATTTTACATAATAATTTCCATCACTGATATTTATTTTTTGTGAAGAACTTCCCGAAGAAGAAAAATTTATATGATCTGCAGCTCGTATAAATCCAGAAGATTGTTTGGGGAAAGCTTCTTCAAAATATATTTGGAAAGAATCTTTATCAAGTTCTTTTTGTATAGCTTCAGTTTTATTAGGATTTTTTTGTTGAAGATC